>DVOS01000033.1 GCA_018713435.1 Candidatus Merdiplasma excrementigallinarum | reverse complement strand
GCAGGCGGCCGGAATAGTTCAGGTACCCGGCCACGGCAATCATCACGGCCAGCACCGTAATGATAATCTGGTTTTTTCTGAAAATACGTTTCACTCTGTTCCTCCTCAATTCAGTTTCATTATTTTAATTTTATGCACTTCCACACCGAATAATACCTCCGCGGCTTCTGTAATGCTCTCCGCCACCGCCATATCCCCGGCGCCCTGGGCGGCTACCAGCACTCCCTCAATCCGGGGCGGCGTCTCTTCTGTCACAAACGGAACCTCATTGCCCTGGCTGTCCCGGGTGTACACCGTCGTCTCCTCTGTCCGGGTTACCTGATTTCCTTCCTCTGAAGTCTGGCTGTTTTCCTCCTGCACGGACTTATCCTTCTCCACCGTCTTTGTCCCCAGGGAAGATACCGTAAGCATGACTTTTACTCTTCCCACGCCTTCCGCCTGCCCCAGGATGTCCTCCAGCTGCCTTTCCATGGCCGCCACCGGATCTGTCTGCAGGGTCTGACTGTTTTCCGCAGGGCTGCCCTCTTCCTCTGTCTCCTGTCGGGAATCATTCTGAGGCAGGGCAATGACCAGCAGCAGAATCCCCGCCAGGATTCCAATCAGGATCTGATCTTTTTTCGGTTTTTTCCACTTACCTGAATTCTGCGTTTTCTCCATCTTCCACTCCCGCATTCTGGTTATTTGTATGAAGCTCCTGCTCCGGAATATGATAGGTATCGTAAATCTGGCGCACCTTCTCCTCCAGCTGTCTCTGGTAGCTCTCCTCGTCCCATTGGGGCAGAAAATCCTTCAGCCCCATGCTGCCCGATGCGTAATCCCGTTCCAGGGCCTCCAGGCTTTTCCTCTCCACATTTTCCAGGAACTGCTCCATACCCGCTCCCCTTCCGATGGGCTCTGCCGCCACCAGCAGCAGAAGAATCCCCAGAAAAAACCGGACGTATTTTTTCAGTCCCGTGTCCGGTATCACATGGAGCAGCACGGTCATCAGACACATAAAGCAGGCAATCTCTCCCAGCCATTCCCGAATCGCCTCCATCGCTTCTATCCCCTTATCAGCATGGTAATCAGGGCCAGGGATACGATAAACAGTATTCCGGCGTAGATTACAATTTTCAGCAGCAGTTCTCCTCCCAGCGCCACGCTCCCGATGCACTCCGCCACCCGCCTGTCGGTTACAGGCTGGGCCGCCGCTCCCAGAAGCCGGTAAAGCAGCACGCCGCAGGCCAGCTTTGCCACCGGGATCAGCCCCAGGAAAAACAGGGCTCCCACGCCGGCAATCCCCACCGCGTTTTTAAGAAGGATGGCGGATCCCAGCACGGTCTCCGCCACAGTCTCATAGGCTCCTCCGATTCCCGGAATGGCGGATATGGCCTTGTTGACCGCCGAGGTCTTTAACTGGTCGGCCGCCGGGGCCACCATGGCCTGCACCGCCTGCATCCCCAGCAGCAGGGCCATCCCGGTTTTCAGGCTCCAGAGAATCCCCGTCCTGATCAGATCCGCGAATTTGGACAGATAGTCTTCCTTCATCATCTGGTTCAGGAACAGCAGAATCATATAGATCTGCACGGCCGGCAGCAGGAGGTTCTCCATCAGCCACTGCACGCCGGTGACGGCAAACAGGGTGAGCTGGGAAAAGCCCATGGCCGTAATGCTGCCGGAAGAGAAAAACACGGTCAGCAGGCAGGCGGGAAGCAGGGCCTTCATAAATTCCAGAACCGAGGATACCGCCCCCGAGGCCACCTGACAAAGGCTTACGAACACTTTCATCAGTAGGGTGGTCATCAGAAGATACAGCATATAGTAGCTGATATCCGCAATCTGTCCCTTGTCAAAGACGGACACAAAATTGGTAAACACAGCGGACAGTACAATCAGCACCAGCAGGTACACCGCCGTCTCCCTGTAGCTTCGGATCTCGCCCAGGAGAGCCCTTGCCAAAATATCTTTTACCGTATCCAGGCTCCAGGGAATTTTCCCCGTCATCAGATCCGCCACCGCCCCGGAAAAAGAAAAAGCCTCCTCCCCCAGCAGCTCGTCCAGGCTTTCCTGGGCCTTTGACATATCTACTTCTCCTGTCAGCATCTCTCCCCAGTCTTCCTTTTCGCTGCCGCTGATGACATAGGGATCCGTCAGCTCCGTTCCGGAGACCGTGCTGCCCGGACATACCAGTCTGCCGGGTCCGAAAAACAGAAGCAGGAGCAGCAAAATGATCTTTCCCACAAAACCCCCCTTTCCCCGTCTATCCAAAAAAGGAGCGGATGGTCTCCACCAGGGCCAGGATCACCGGGGAACTGATGGCCAGTATGGAAATTTTCCCGAATATCTCGATCTGTCCTCCGATGGCGGAATAGCCCGCGTCTCTGCACATATTGGCGGAAAAATCCGCCAGATAGGTAATGCCCGTGATTTTCAGCAGGATCTCAAACCATCCCGTATCCAAAGAGAGATACTGCTCCATGTCTTTTACAATCCCCACTACATAGTCCAGACGCCAGAGCCCGAAAAAAGCGATGAGGACACAGGTGCCCAGGCTGATAAAAACCGCGAAGGGAGATTTCATCTCCTTCAGCAGCAGGGCGCACAAAACGCCTGCGATCCCCAGGCATCCGATTTTGAGCATTGTCATGTTGTTCCCTCCCCTCTCCGCTCCCCTACAGGGCGAACAGTGTCTTGATGGTTTCAAACAGCTGCTGGATATACGGCAAAATCCAGAACAAAACCAGAATAAGGCCTGCCAGGCTGGTCAGAAACGCCTGGTCCTCCCGCCCGCTGTGTTTTAAGACCTGGCCCAAAACTGATACCAGTATGCCAACCGCAGCAATTTTAAATATCAGATTTACGCTCATGTCTTCTCCCCTCAACCTTCCGTTCCGAAGCGGAACCGTTCTGCCGCAGTCCGGACGCGGGTATCCGGGTCAGATCAGAACAATCACCAGAAAAATTCCTCCCAGCACTCCCAGCCTTCCGTACAGCTGCGCCTTATTCTGGTATTCTTTTTCCGCTTTCTGAATCAGTTCCTCCAGCCTCCTCTCGTAGACCGTAAGAAAGCCGCCCCGCTCCAGCGTTTCCGGACTGGCCAGCTGCCTGCCAAGCTGCAGCAGCAGTTCTCTGTCCTCCTGCATCAGTCCGGAATCCTTCAGCCACAGTCCGGCGCTTTCCTCCCAGACAGAAAAAAAAGGAGTCCCGGGAAGCCGCTCCAGCCTGCTTCCCGTCTCCTGAAAAAATGATGAAAGAGGCTCTGTGAGAATCGTCCCGGCATGCTGCATGGCTTCTTCCAGAGGTACTTTCAGATAATCCACTTCCTGGTGCATCATCACCACTCCCTTGTACAGCTCCCGCAGCAGCGCGGCCCGCCTTTTTAAATCATTCCCCAGAGCGAATCCCATAAGAGCAGAGAACACCGCCGCCAGAAGAGCCCCTGCCGCCCTTATCTCAAACATACAGTCTTGTCCCCCGTTCGTCGAATATGTCCCGGACATGTCCCGCTTCTTTTTCCTGATCCAGCACAATATACCGTTCAAAGCAGCGGTACTGCACCAGCCGCTGCAGGAGAGGCTTTTTCAGAATATCCTCCATGGAACTTCCGTGAACGGTAGCTAAAAGCCGGCATCCGCAGTGAAACACCGTCTCAATGGCCCGGCTGTCCCGGTAGTCCCCGATTTCATCCACCGCCACAATATCCGGCGCCATGGAGCGGACCAGCATCATCATGCCCTCCGCCTTGGGACAGCAGTCCAGCACATCCGTGCGGATCCCCAGGTCGTTCTGGGGCACTCCCCGGTAGGAGCCGCCGATTTCCGACCGCTCATCCACCACGCCCACATTCTGGCCCGCAAGCAGGTCGTTTCCGTTGGACGCCTGCCGGATAATATCCCGCAGCAGTGTTGTTTTTCCGCACCGGGGCGGCGAAATGATCAGCGTATGGCAGAACCGTCCGTTTTTTACCAGATAGGGAAAGACCCGGTCGGCGCATCCTTTTTTTTCGTGGGACAGCCGTACATTGAGAAAAGAAATATACCGGACGCTGCGGATCTTTTCCCCCTCCATCACAATCTTTCCCGCGATTCCCACTCTGTGGCCTCCCGGAATCGTAATATAACCCTGCCGCAGTTCCTCGTCAAAAGCGTACAGGGAGTAACGGGAAACATAGGAAACCGTCTCCAGCAGCTCCTCGCCGGACACTGTCACCGGATTCTTCTCCTGCTCCTCCAGCTTTCCGTTTCCGGCCAGAAAAAATTCCCGGCCCCGGTATACACACAGCAGGGGCTGTCCCACCCTGACCCGGATTTCCTGCAGATTCTCCATGTTCAGTTCCGTCTGCTCCAGCGCCTGCCGGATACGGGACGGAAAAATCTTAAGTACGCTTTCTTCCCTGTCCATAGGCTCCCCCCTGTCTCAATAAATATATGAGGCAGTGCCCGGGAAATATTCTTACTTTTTCATATTTTTAAACACAAAAAGAAAAGGGTATCAACTTTCTCGTCATTGATACCCTTTTCTACTCGGTTGTTTCTGTTGTTCCCATTGGACTGTTACCTCACTTAAGTGATTTTTAGGGTGTTACTTACGTTTTTCGGTGGTCCGTACCTCCTGTTCTTTCGGATTTTCTTGTTTTGGCGTCTCAAGAAATTTTTTCTTTTTCTCCTCTTCTCTTTGTATCTGTATTATAATATGCCTGTTTTATTTTGTCAATACATTTTCGTGTATTTCTTACAATTTTCTATTATTTTTATATAGTATATGCTTTTTTCAGTTTTTATCCCCCCAATTTCCGCGGCTGACGTGAAAAAGATTGCTTTTTTCCTCCGATACTTATATAATAATTTCAATGATAATCAAGGAAACGAGGTTCTTGCCATTATGAAAAAAAGAGTTGTCGTGGCTCTGGGACATCAGGCCCTGGGCACTAATTTTCCGGAGCAGAAAAAAGCGGTATCTTCCTCTGTAAAAATTCTGGCGGACATGGTGGAGGACGGATGCCAGCTGATCATTACCCACAGCAACGCTCCCCAGGTGGGCATGATTCATACTGCCCTGAACGAATTCGCGAAGCATCATGAAACCTACAACGCACCCATGGCGATCTGCTCTGCCATGAGCCAGGGTTTCATCGGCTATGATATCCAGAATATGCTGCGCAGCGAACTGCTTGGCCGCGGCATCTACCGCACGGTCAGCACCATTGTCACCCAGGTGGTGGTGGATCCCTACGATGAGGCGTTCTATCATCCCATCAAGGTGATCGGCCGTTATCTCACCGCCGAGGAAGCCGCTGCGGAGGAGAAAAAAGGAAACTATGTGGTGGAGGAGCCGGGAAAAGGGTTCCGCCGGATCGTTTCAGCGCCCAAGCCCCTGGATATTGTGGAGATTGACGCCATCAACGCTCTGGTAGACGCGGGACAGATTGTCATCGCCGGGGGCGGCGGCGGCATTCCGGTTCTCAAGCAGGGCAGCCGGCTTAAAAGCGCCAGCGCTATCGTGGAGAAGGATCTGACCAGCGGCAAGCTGGCTGATCTGACAGACTCGGATATTCTCATGATCCTCACCAATGAGGAGCATGTGTCCATTCACTATCATACGGATACTCCCATTCCCCTGGGAGAGATCACCGCGGCCCAGGCCCGCTCCTACATGGAGGACCAGGAGTTCGGCGAGGCGGGTATGCTTCCCAAGATCGAGGCTTCCGTAAACTTTGTCTCTCAGAAAGCCGGCAGGAAGGCAATTATTACTTCCATCAGCCACGCCTTGGACGCCCTCCACGGCAAAACCGGCACCATCATTTCTTAAAAAACTGCAGGGTCATAAAGAGGGTGTTGCAAATCATAAAATTCATGATGAAGCAGCACCCTTGTTCTACTATAAATGTGAGGGGAAGTTACAAAAAAGAGCACATATGCTTCCGGTACATCCAGGTATACACATGTCCGAGACAGATGTTCCGCAGCAGACGGATTATTCCGCTTGCTACGGACAGATGTCGATAGGACAAGGTGAACACCGGATGTACCGGAAGCAATGAAATCTTTTTGTAACATCCCCTTTTTCGCAGATTTCTTATCGTTTCAGGGCAGGTTCCCTAAGGCAGCAGCCTGACCCAGACGCGCTCCAGCGCTCCGGCGGCCCGCTCAGAAAACTGCCGTATTCCAATCAGGTCAAACAGTTTCTTCCGCACCAGGTCGATAAGGCTGCACGCCGCATAAACGGCGGCCGCCGTCACCGGCACCGCGGCCAGGATAAACGGCCAGAAAAAATAGCGGTAGGAGGCAAACGCTCCCTTCAGCAAAGTATCCCAGATCATGGGATGGGTATGAATCAGATAGACGGAAAAAGAAAGGGGAGCTGCCAGCGCCACGATTCTTTTTCCCAGGCTGCTCTTTATCTCCAGTCTCTCAAACACCAAAAGCAGGCACAGGGCGCACAGCAGTATGGTGGGCGCCGCGTAGCCGGTAAACAGCCGTCCGTACCGAGCCTCTCCCAGCAGGCTGCGGGTCAGCTTCTCCACTATGATCTTAAAGGCCCAGGAAAATGCCGCCAGCCCGAAATAGGCCAGGATATAGCTTCTGCTCTTCCATCTTCTGAAGCTGCATTTTCTGACGCAGGCCCCCAGGAGATAGAGGATGCACAGCCAGGCGAAGCTGTAGCCTCCCACCAGCTGCAGGAAATCGACTCCCACCGCCTTGGGCAGGGCGGTCCCCACGGAAAACACCAGAAACAGAGCCGCGGCCAGCCATCTGACCTCCCTCTCCTTCAGACTGTTCACCATCCGGTTCAGAAACGGCATTATAAAAAACAGTCCCACGTAGCTGCTGAAATACCAGTAGGTTTTATTGCTCACGGGAAAAACCGCCTTCCAGAAATACTCTCCGTTCAGCAGTCCCGGCGCGAACATCCCGTACAGCAGCGTAATGCCGAAGGAATAGAAAAACACCTGCAGCCACAGCTCCAGCAGGCGGGCGGGCCGGAATTTTCCGTTCACGCCCACATAGCCGGAGATCAGGCCGTAGCAGTCCACCGCGCAGTAAGCGCAGGTTTCCAGGAACCACGCGGCATAATACCCCGCCTCGTCTCCCACAATCCGCACCATGGCGCCTCCCTGTCCCAGCACATGGAGATTGACAATCATAAACATACTGAGCATCCTCAGCAGATCAATCCCGTAATTTCTTTTTTTCTCTGTCATGTTCCAGATCCTCTGTTCTCCCTACAGTACGGTAAATCCTTTGGCGGCGATACAGTCCTCCGCCTCCCAGATATCCTCTGTCTGGAAAATCAGCACCGGTTTTCCGGAATCCCGGTTAAAGGACAGATAGCTGTAATTTACATTTATATTTCCGGCCGCAAAGGCCAGCAGCAGCCGGTTCAGGTTTCCCACCTCGTCCTCCAGCTCTACGCCCATCACGTCAATAATCCGGGTCAGGTACCCCTGCTCCTTCAGTTTCTCCAGGGCTCTGTCCGGATCGGAGACTACCATGCGGACAATCCCGAATTCCGCCCCGTCATTGGTAACGGATCCCCAGATATTAATTTTTTCTTTCTCCAGAAGGTCTGTGATCTGCTGCATAATGCCTCTGCTGTTCTCTACAAATACTGATACCTGTTTTAACATTTGTCGCTCCTCCTTAAACTATACGAACTTATTGTAGGGACTTCTGCCTGTAAAGTCAATGGCGGGAAAAGATTGTTTTCATTTTTTTGCGTATTCACCTGTCCCGCTGCCATGTGGTATAATAAAAAAACCGGGGCCAAAGGCGCCGGCAAAACTTCAGGAGGTTTCTCTATGGCTGAAAAAAATGAAATTCTCACCCTTCTCACATCCCAAAACCCCGCCGGCCTGGCTCAGCTGACGGAGGAATTTCATCCGGCGGATATTCTGGAAGTTGTGCAGGACCAAAAAGACTACTCTCTGCTGCAGGCGCTTCCGGACAGCTTCATCGCTGATATTCTGGACGAGGCGGAGGATGAGGACAAGTATGAGATCCTGAAATCCTTTAATCGGGAGCGGACCCATTCCATTCTGAATCAGATGTCCGTGGACGAGGTGACCGACCTGATTGAAGCTCTGGAGGAGGACAACCGGGAAGCGGTGATCGCCGCCCTGGGATTCCGCAACCAGAACGATGTTAAAAAGCTGCTGGCCTATGAAAGCGATACCGCCGGCGGCATTATGACCACCCGCTTTATTGCCATCTATGCCTCCAACACGGTGATGGGCGCCCTGAATTATCTGAAAACAGATGTGGACGCGGAGACCGGCTACTATATGTATGTGGTGGATAAATACGATTTTACCCTGAAGGGGGTTGTCTCCCTGCGGGACCTGGTGATGGCTCCTTTTGATACGCCCATCGGAGACCTTTTAAATCCCCATGTCATTTCCGTCCATGTGGAGGATGACCAGGAGAAAGTGGCCCAGGTTTTTTCCCGGTACGGCTATCAGGCAATTCCCGTGGTGGACGGGGATAACCGCCTGGTGGGCATCATTACCGTAGATGACGTGATCGATGTGCTCAACGAGGAGTTTACAGAAGACCTGCATCATCTGGCAGGTATCGGAAAAGAAGAAAAAGTGGACGGTTCCGTGGCCGACAGCGTGAAATCCCGTCTGCCCTGGCTGGCGGTCAATCTCGTCACCGCCCTGGCGGCCAGCTTTGTCATCAACCTGTTTAACGGGACCATAGAAAAAATTGTGGCGCTTTCCGCCGTCATGACCATTATCTCCGGCATGGGCGGAAACGCGGGAACCCAGACACTTACGCTGGTCATCCGGGCCCTGTCCCTGGAGGAAATCGACAGAGAAAATGCCCGGCCCATTCTCCTGAAGGAGCTGGGAGCCGGGCTGATCAACGGCGCGGCCATCGGCGTGCTGGTGGCCGGAATCGCTATGTTCTATGACGCCAATCCCCTCTTTGGCCTGATTGCCGGGCTGGCCATGGTCCTGAATATGCTGTGCGCGGCGGCGGCAGGATACGGCGTTCCCATCCTGCTGGAAAAGCTGGGCATCGACCCTGCCCTGGCTTCCGGCGTATTCGTCACCACCGTCACGGACTGCATGGGATTTTTTATCTTCCTGGGGCTGGCTACAGCCGCTATGCCCCTGCTGGTATAGCCTGTCCGGGCGGTCAGAAGGGTGTCCCGAACAGTTTATAGGGCGTAATCTGGTACACGTAGTAATTCAGCCAGTTGGTATAAAGATTGTTGGCGTGGGCCCTCCACATCAGCAGGGGCCTGTTTTCAGGATTGCCGCCGGTATAATAGTTTTCCGGCATCTCAATGGGAAGGCCTTTCCCCAGATCTCTTTTATATTCCTGATCCAGCGTAATCCTGTCGTATTCCGGATGGCCCATCACATAAATCTGGCGGCCGTCCCTGGTCATAGCCAGAAAGACTCCCGCCTCATCCGATTCCGCCAGGATCATCAGATCCTCGCAGGCGGCAATGTCATCCCGGGACACTTCCGTATGGCGGGAATGGGGCGCCAGAAACATATCGTCAAATCCTCTCACCAGAGGAATCTTTCTGTTCTTGACCCTGTGCCAGAACAGTCCGAACATCTTTTTATCCAGTTTCCGCTTCTTTAATCCGAAATGGTGGTACAGGCCCGCCTGGGCTCCCCAGCACAGATGGATGGTGGAGGTCACATGATCCTTCGTCCAGTCAAACACCCGGCAAAGCTCTTCCCAGTAATCCACTTCTTCAAACTCCAGCTGCTCCACCGGCGCGCCGGTGATAATCATGCCGTCAAAATCCCGGTCCATAATCTCCCCGGTGCTGACATAAAACTTATTCAGATGGCTGGTGGCCGTGTTTTTGGACTCGTGGGAGGCTACATGGACAAACGTCACATTCACCTGCAGGGGCGTGTTGGACAGAGAGCGCAGAAGCTGCAGCTCCGTATCCTCTTTCAGCGGCATCAGGTTCAGGATAGCGATCTCCAGGGGTCTTATATCCTGGTGCTCCGCTCTCCCCTCATCCATCACAAATATATTTTCTCCCTCCAGGATCTCCCTGGCGGGCAGTTCATTCTGTACTCTGATTGGCATTCTTATCTATCCTCTCTCTTCTGTTCTGTCATCTGCCATAAAATCAGTTATCCTTCTGAACCATGGACAGAAATTCTTCTTCTGTAATCACCGGTATTCCCAGCTCTCTGGCCTTCCGGTTTTTGGAGGAACCGGAGGAAGCGTCGTTGTTGATCAGGTAATCCGTCTTTGCGGACACGGAGCCGGTCACCTTTCCTCCCTGCTCCTCGATCACGGCTTTCATCTCGTTCCGGTTGGCATAGTGTTCCAGGCTGCCGGTGATAACAAAGGTCTTTCCCTCCAGCAGGCCGGGCCCCGTCTCAGCCGCGGGAATCTCTATGGTCAGTTCCCCCAGCAGATCGTCCAGAGCCGCCTGATTTTTCCCGCTGGAAAAATAATCCGCGAAGGTTCCGGCAATAACCGGACCGATCCCGTCGATCAGACTCATTTCCTCCGCCCCGGCATGGCGAATCCGGTTCAGGTCATAGCCGAAGGCCCGGCAGATCATCTTGGCGTTGGCCGATCCGATATTGGAAATCCCAAGCCCGTAGATCAGTCTGGGCAGCGTGGTATTTCTGGCCCTGTCGATGCTGTTCATCAGATTCTCAAAGGACTTTTCGCCCAGCCCTTCCATCTCCACGATCTCCTGCCTGTGTTCCTTCAGGCGGAAAATATCGGCAAAGCTGTGAATAAAGCCCCTGGCAATCAGTTTCTCCAGGGTAGCCTCCGACAGCCCGTCAATATTCATGGCGTCCCTGCTTACAAACAGGGTAAAGGATTTTATCTTTTTTGCCTGGCAGTCCGGATTGGTACAGTACAGGGTTTCCACCCCGTTCACACCGTTGATTTTTGTGGCTCCGCCGCATACCGGGCAGGTTTCCGGGATCTTCAGATTGCCGCTGCAGGTAAGGTTCTCCGCAATCTGGGGAATAATCATGTTGGCCTTATAGACCGTAATGCGGTCCCCGATTCCCAGCTTCAGGCTCTTTAATATGCTCAGGTTGTGAACGCTGGCCCGGCTTACCGTGGTACCCTCCAGCTCCACCGGTTCAAAAACTGCCACCGGATTGATCAGTCCTGTCCGGGAAGCGCTCCACTCAATCTCCAGCAGCCGGGTTTCCCGTAGCTCATCCTTCCACTTAAAGGCAAAGGAATTTCTGGGGAATTTGGCGGTTCTTCCCAGGGAATCCCCGTAGGCGATATCATCATAGAGAGCCACCAGCCCGTCGGAAGGGATATCGAAACCGGCGATCCGGTCGGCAAAATAGCGGATCACGTCATCCAGGGTATCCCTGTACGCCACCCTGTATTCCACCACATCAAAACCCTGTTCCGCAAGCCAGCGAAACTGCTGCTCTCTGGAATTGTCAAAATCCACTCCCCGGGCCTGTACCAGAGCGAACGCGTAAAACCGCACGTTTCTGGCCGCCGTAATCTCATTGTTCAGCTGACGCACCGAACCGCTGCAGAGATTCCGGGGATTTTTGTACCGGGCGTCCGCGTCCTCAATTTCCTCATTGATTCTCTCAAAATCCCGGTAGGAAATCACCGCTTCTCCCCGCAGAACCAGCTCCCCTTTATAGGGAATGTTCAGCGGAATGTTCCGGAATACCCTGGCATTGTTGGTGATCACCTCTCCCACTTCCCCGTTGCCTCGGGTAACCGCTTTCTCCAGCTTTCCCTCCCTGTAGGTCAGCACTACGGTAAGCCCGTCCAGCTTCCAGGAGATCAGGGTTTTCTGATCCCCCAGAAAGCTCCGCAGCACTTCCACGTCCTTGGTTTTGTCCAAGGACAGCATGGGGGTTTCGTGGCGCTCCTTGGGAAGCTCGTCCACCGCCTCATAGCCCACTGTAACAGTGGGGCTGCCAGCCAGCACCGTGCCTGTCTTTTTCTCCAGCTCCTGAAGCTCCTCGTACAGTCTGTCGTACTCAAAATTGCTCATGATCTCCCGGTCTTCCTGGTAATACGCTCTGGACGCATCCCGCAGAATCCCTGCCAGTTCTTTCATTCTCTCCAGCTCTTTTTTATTATTTTCCATGGATACCTCTTTTTCTCTCCGCCGCTTCCCTCCGGCCTGTTTTCCCTCCGTCTGCCGGGTTTTTCAGTTCCCGCAGCATCTGCGCCGTTTCCCGCCGGCTTAAATGCCGGTACTGTCCCTGGGGAAGATTTCCCAGCTCCACATTCATGATCCGCACTCTTACCAGCCTGGTGACCCGGTAGTCAAAGGCCTGGCACATCCTGCGTATCTGCCGGTTCAGCCCCTGGGTCAGCACAATCCTGAAGCGCTTCTCCCCAGCCAGTTCCACCCGGCAGGGCCTGGTGGTCACATCCAGCTCCGGCAGATAGACGCCCTTTTCCATTTTCCTGATAAATTCCGGCGTTACCGGTCGGTCAACCGTTACCAGATACTCTTTTTCATGAGCGTTCCCGGCCCTTATGATTTTATTCACCATGTCTCCCTGGTTGGTCATCAAAATCAGTCCCTCTGATTCCTTGTCCAGCCGTCCGATGGAAAAAACCCGTTTGGGATAATGCACCATTTCCTCCAGAGTCCGGTCTCCCCATTTTTTGTCCGTGGTGCAGACAACCCCTCTGGGCTTATTTACCGCCAGCAGAATACATTCTTTTTCTTTTGCGGCTGTCTGTCCGTCCACCAGCACTTCCTGCCCCGGAAAAACTTTCATGCCGTTTTCACCCGGCAGGCCGTCCACCGTCACTCTTCCCGCCAGTATCAGGCGGTCCGCCTCACGCCTGGAGCAGATCCCCGCTTCAGCCAGATATTTGTTCAGGCGGACTCCTGCTTCCCTATTCCCTTCAGACCTTCTTCTTTCCTGCGCCATGTCTTTTCCCCTGTCATGAAAGGGACAGCTCACAGAGCTGTCCCCCATTTTTTTATCTGTTCAGTTTTTCAGCCGTTTCATACCTGAGCATCGGACGCCTCTGAACCGGATACGGTTTCGCCGGTCTGTCCGTCAGCCGCTGCGTCTGTCTCGCTCTGCTGCGTCTCACTCTCCTGGGTGCTGTCCGCAGCCGTATCGGTTCCGGATGAGGTCAGATACTCTGTCATCACATAACCTTCAATAGTATACGTACCGGCGTCATAGCTGATCCGGCACCAGCCGCTTCCCGCGTCTTCCAGCACCGTTACGGTGGTTCCGGAAGCCACAATACCCATGATGGCGGAATCCGTACTGGGCTCCTGCCGGATATTCAGCATCTCCGTGTTGACGGTCATCTCGCCGCCTACAGCCGCCGTATCGCCGGCGTCATCTCCCGCTTCCCCGTCCTCGGCCGTCTGGTCATTGACAGACGCCATAAACTCTTTCAGAGCCGGATCAGCGTCCTGGGCTTCCTGGCATTTCTGATCCACATCCGCTACCAGCGCCTGCACATCCGCGTCGCCGGAAACCTGTTCAATATACTCTTTTACCTCCGGACTGGATTCCCGGTCAGACACAATCAGGCTGCCCGTCTCATCCGTAGTCAGGTAAAGCATACTCAGACTGGGGACAAGAGTATCGATGTTGGTTATCTTGCCGTCAAAGTACACATACACCACATAGGAACCATCCACCGGCCCCTTCTTGGAATAGGTGGAAATATTTTCATAACTCTCAATCACATCGTTCTGCAGGATGCTGTTCTGTACGTCCTCATTCCAGGGACTTACAATCGTCTCCAGCGTGGCTACATCTTTGCCCGCCGCCGCTGTATAGTATTCCCGCACCACTGTCAGAATGGCAGCGTCATCCCGGGTCAGGCTGTCTGTACCGGCCGCCGCGGCACCCTGGGTCTCGCTCTCTTCGCTCACCGGCTCCTGGCCTTCCGTTACTGCTTCTGTAGAAATTTCGCTTTCTGCTTTTCCCGAATCAGAGGGCGAACTGCCGGATGAACCGGTAATCAGCCTTACCACACAGAAGCCGATCACCAGGATCAGGACAACAGCCAGTCCTAAGAGTATGTATCTTAAGTTATCAGAAAGCCATTCCCTAAAGTCGTCTAACATAATTTTGTGCCTCCGCTTTAGTTCTTTAGTTCTCTGTACCGCATTTTCTAAAAACAAACGCATCTGGAGGGATTCGAACCCCCGACACGCGGTACCGGAAACCGCTGCTCTATCCCCTGAGCTACAGATGCTTCTTTGTTTTGGAACTTCCGTACCCAAAACTGATAGTAATCATATCACAATTTATCCATGTTGTCAAATATTCCTTGGCAGGAGATATCAGACCGGGAAAAACAGCCCTCCCCTGCCGGCCGTTTTTTTTTATCCGGCCGTTTCGGAGGGCTGTCAGCCCCTGCGTTTTATATGTTTAAAACCATCTGCCGCCTGAGTGGAATACTCTTCTGATCAGTTCCGCCGCCACAAGAAACAGTCCGCACAGCGCCAGAAAAAGCATTCCCCACAGGGGCGTCTGATCCCCTGTCTCCGGTCCCGATCCGGCAGGCCCCGGGGGATTTTCAGCGGGGATTTCTGACTCTGTCTCTGTCTCAGACTGCGTTTCCGTCTCTGTTTCCGTTTCGGTTTCTGTTTCGGTTTCACGCTCTGTTTCCGGTTCGGAGACAGGTTCTGTCTGGGGCTCTGTCTGCAAAGGAACCGGGCGGTCATACATGGTCACCTTCTGCACCTGAAAGCTGTCGGTCAGTTCAAAGACAATACTTTCCGCCACCTGATACCCTTCCGGTGCCGTAATCTCCGTCAGGCGGTAGGTTCCCGCCGGCAGACCCGTAATCCTGCGGGGCTCTCCGCCGGAAATCCATCGCTCCAGTTCTTCCCCCGCCTCACTGCTCAAAATCAGCTCCGCCCCCGGCAGTTCTTCTGATCCTGTGATATCCTGCTTGGAAATATCCAGCAGGTTGGGAACGTTGGAGAGGCGGATCTCCCACACCGGCTGCCCCTGGATCCTTCCCTGTTCATCCACCTGTATCTCGTAGACTTCCGGATCCAGCACATAGCCGGACAGGGTTTCGGTCTCCTGCAGACAGTATACCGTATTCTGCTTCAGATTTTCAAAGCGGATCCTGCCCTGCCCGTCCGTCACGCCGGTGCGGATTTCTGCTGTTTCTTTTTCCCACAGGCTGTAGCTTATGCCGGACAGAGGGCTGCCTGTAAGGTCATCCAGTTTTACCAGCTCCAGAGCCGTTTTCTCATCCGGTATCTCCAGCTCATATTCCAGCGTTTCCGTCTCTTCTTTCGGTTCCAGCGCCACAGAATAGGTATCCGTTCCCACCGCGTAATACTGCCCTGCCTGTATCTCCTTCACCTCATAGCTTCCGGGATACAGTTCCCGGCTCACAGCCGTCCCCGTCTCATCGGTGATAAGTTCATCCACCAGCGCGCCTTTTTTCAGCTGCACCTCTTCTCCGTCTACGGAGATAACCCGCAGGTTTCCGGCTCCGTCTGTTATATCTTCCCCGACTGTAATCTGGAAAACAAAGCCCTCCCCGCAGGGTTCTTTCGCGTCCTCATCCAGCTTCCGTATCCTGATTTTTCCCATCTGAGGCGTATCCCTGCACACGATCGTGAGGGGCTGGTCAAAAACAGCGTTCTCGCTGATCTCAAAGGGAATCGGCTCCGCCGTCAGGTACCCTTCCGGCGCCTTCGTCTCCACCAGCGTATACCTGCCCCCTTTCAGGGACCTGGTCAGATGGATCTCTCCCTTTTCATTGGTCCGGAAGGTATCCGTATAGCCGTCAAAGGTAGGCATCTGTACCGGACTGCCCTCGCTGTCCCATATCTGAAATTCCGCCTGGGAACGGATGATGGCGGCTCCCGTATCCTGATCCACCTTCCGGATGCAAAGATAGGCCTGGTAGGGTTTATTGGTCACCACATAGATCTGTTCGTCGCCGTCCTCCCGGATCTCGATCTTTACATCCCGGATACCTTCATATCCCTCCGGCGTGGTGGCCGGGTCCTCCGTCAGATACCAGGTGCCGTACTGCAGCTGCCCTCTCTCTGTGGCCGCGTACCCGTACCGGTCCGTCTCGATGGCCACCGGTTCCACCTGGGGGTCCTCATGGCGCAGCGTAAAACGGATATGCTCCAGCTTTCCGGAATCGTAGAGATCCTGCAGAATGGATTCATCCAGATTATCATCCAGATACTTCACCAGGGCCAGGCTTCCCCGGATCACCTGCTCCCGGGAACTGACCTCGTAAACTTCTATCTCATCTTCCTGTCCCAGCGTCACAGGGTAAACCCGGGTATCCGCCAGATACCCCTCCGGCGCTTTTGTCTCTTTTACATAGTAAGTGCCAAGCCGCAGCTGGCCGCTAAGCGCCGTTCCGGAATCGTCCGTTACCAGTACCTCCACCGGGCTGCTGCAGGCCTCGTCGCTGTAAACCGTATATTCCGCTCCCGCAAAGCTGCACTGACTATTCTGAGGCCGCTCTTCTCCCGTTTCCGCGTCTTTTTTTCGGATACGGATTTTTTCTTTTACCGGCGTCTCTTTCAGGGTGCAGGTTCCTCCTGTCTCCCCCACTGTCACAGGGTATGTCCCGCCGTCCAGCCGGTAGCCTTTGGGAGCCTGCAGTTCCTTCAGATAGTAGGTGCCTGCCGTAAGAAACGTCTGGGCCTTCCCGTCGTTTCCCACTGTCAGCCTGGCAGCTTCCCTGGTACAATTCGCGTCCGTGTAGACGCCGTACACCGCTCCCGCCAGGGAATAATGGCCGTTGTAGGACAGAGCCGTTCCCGTCTCCCCGTCCACTTTCTGAAGAACCAGATTAGCGCCTTTGGGCCAGTCTACCGTAAACTGCAGCCTGGTACCGCCGGATTCACTGGCAAACCCCACATCCTGCCGGCCCGCGAACTCCAGACGGTAGACGGTAAAATCCACCCCAACGGCGGTCTGTATGGTATACGTCTCCTCTCCGCTTTTGCTTCCCGCCTGAACCTGCAGATAAAACTGATCCCCGCCGTTTAGCTTCGCGGAACCTGTTTTCGTCTCTTTTGTGGTCTCGTTCACCAGGGTCACGCCCTGGGGAAGGGATACGGTTCCCGTATTTCCCTCCGGCGCCTGATAAATCAGGCTGGCTGACCGGTATACGTTCCGCTCAAAGTCCATGGCGGCTGTCACCGAGGACTGGCTGAGGCTTGTTTGGGGCATGGGAAGTTTTTTGATCTCCTCCGCCAGACCGGTAATCAGCGCCACGCCTCTGTCATTAAACACATTGGCCACCTCTCCCTTTTCCAGTCGGGCGTAGTTCCATTTCCCCTGCGCTCCCAGATAGAAATAACTGATGACATAGTGGGAGATACAGTAATCATGTTCTGTCCCGGTGCATCCCGCCTCCCTCATTCTGTCTCTTAAATTTACGCTTCCGGAGCCGTCCTCATAGCCGATGGTTTTCCCCCAGGCAGGCCCGCTGTACAGATAATACAGCGCTTTCTGTATATTTCTGTTTTTGGCCGAACCGCCGCCCAGCTCAACCACATCATCCTTTTTGTAGACATGCCCGTCATCCGGTCCCATGGCGTAGGGCTGCAGGCAGAAAGCGGTCTTTGTCACCTTTTTCCCGTTTTCCTGATAGGTCACGGTCTTGTATACCGTACAGGCTTCTCCCTGCCGCAGTCCGGACGGCGCGTAATAGAAGTCTCCGGAATTCAGGGTCATGGAGCCGGCTTTGGCCGCCATCCGCATAACGCTTTTCTCTGTTTCAGTCTCTGTCTCCGCCTCCGTCTCGGTTTCTTCCGTTTCCGTCTCTCCCTCTTCGGCCTCTGTCAGCAGTTCTGCGCCTGTCTCCGTCAGCAGTTCTTCCGGTTCTGTCTCCGATTCTGCATCCGATTCTGCATCCGATTCTGCATCCGATTCTGTCTCAGATCCTGTCTCCGGTACAGTCTCCGGCCGGGTTTCTTCCGTGAGAACCGTTTCCGTACCGGATTCCGTTCCGCTTTCCGTTTCCCTCTCCGTACCGGCTTCTGTTTCGTATTCCGTCTCTTCCCCTCCGGTCTCCTCCGAAGGTTCAGACTGAGGGTCTGTCTGGGTTTCTGTTTCCGGCTCGCGGATTCCTTCCGTCTCCGTTTGCAGCTCTGTATCCTGCCCGGCCTCTTCTGTCTCCTGTGCTTCTGTCTCCTGTGCTTTTGTCTCCTGCTCTCCGCTCTCCAAAGCTGTCCCGGTTTCTTCCTCACCGCCCGGCTCCTCTGTCTGCAGAAACAGATTTTTTTCCGGCATCTCAAAGGAGAGTTTTCTTCCCTCAAAAGATGCAAACTCCTGTCCGTTTTCATCTGTCAGGCTGGTTCTCCCCGGCTCCTTCTCTCCTGTGAGAAGAATCGTTACGGACGTGCCCGGGCTGCAGAGCAGGACCGTGCTGCCGTTTTCTTCCCGCAGCGCTTCGCAGGAGGTCCCGGCATACTCATAGTCCCAGTTCTCTGATGCCGGCAAAGTCAGCCTGACTCTCTCCTGAGCCCCGTACCAGGCCGTCAAAGCTCCCCCCGCGGCAAACAGCAGCAGAACAAGAAACAGGATCGCTGCCTTTTTCCATCTGTATCTTTTGATTCTGTTCATTTTTCTATCCCCTCCTTCTCACTCAGCCGCTGTTTCCAGCCGCTCTGTATGTCTCTCGTACCGGTAAACGGAATCAGCCAGTATCTCCTCCGGTTCCACCTGGGTCAGGTTGATCTCCCGCACCATATCCTGCAGCTCCTTAGGATCAGGCCGCAGGCCGGCGGGCAGAATCATACACTCGTGGATGGAACTTGGCAGGACATAATAGTCATCTCCCAGTTTCTCGCCGATCAGCCGCCGCACATGGGGATCGGTTATCCATACCGCCCCGTAATGCTTTGCCTGGCTGGTCAGAATGTACAGGGGAACTTTCGGCTCCTCCTCCCTGAATTCCATGCAGGCCGTCTCCTGAAACATCTCTGAAAGGCTCAGAAAATCCCAGGGCAGAAGCCTGGCTGTATTGGCCAGCGCCGTATGATGCAGCGTCTCCGTGTCCATTCCCCACAAAGGCAGAAAATTTTTCCGCACCAGAATGGAAGCCTCCCCCATTCCCCAGTCCTCCATCAGATAATAGTAGACAATGGCCAGGTTCAAAAACCTGCGGTAGGGCACATCCCGCAGCAGGATCCGGTTCTTTTCATAATTGATCAGCCGGCAGATGATCCTGGTTTTTACCCTGTTTCCGTTTTTGAGAATATCCATGTCAAAATGTCCGGTTTTCTTTTCCCGTCTGTAGCAGTCCAGGATCCGGTTTCCGATTTCCTCCAGGCTGATTCCCTTCAGGTATTCCCGGTAATAACCGTTCAGATAAATAGCCGGGGACAGGTTGTCTCCCTGCCCCAGGATGGACAGGCCGTCCAGCAGTACCCCGTTGTTTTTTCTGACCTGAAAAACCGATATGGCCGCGCCGTCTCCCATTCTTTCCTGAATCTGCCTTTTTATCTGCTCTAAAAATTCTTCGTAGCTCAATAGGCCTCTTCCTTTCCGTATAAAATTTTAAAAAATTGTGAAAACAGGTGCGAAACGCACAAAAGACACACATGTGTGTGAAAAATGACTATCCAAAGTATAACACAAGCTTTGTGATTATGCAAGTTCTTTTATCTATAAATGTTTTTTATGTATCTTATTATTTCAAACCAAAAAACACCTTCCCTTTTCCCGCCGCGCGGATGCGGGAAACCGCAGCCGGCGAGGGGAAGGGGAAGGCGTTTTTTTTACAGGTTTTCAATCTGCCAGTCAATCGGCTCCAGTCCGTTCTTTTCCAGAAACGCATTGGTTTTGGAAAAGGGCCTGCTTCCGAAAAATCCCCGGAAGGCAGACAGGGGACTGGGATGGGGGGATTCCAGGATCAGGTGCCTGGGATTGTGCAGCATGGCTTTTTTCATCTGTGCCGGTCTGCCCCACAGAATAAATACCATGGACCGGTCCTGCCGATCCAGTATGCGGATGGCTGCGTCCGTAAACTCCTCCCAGCCAATCCCTCTGTGGGAATTGGGCTGATGGGCCCGGACTGTCAGCACGGTATTGAGCATCAGCACTCCCTGCCGGGCCCATTTCACCAGATAGCCGTTGTTGGGGATATAGCAGCCCAGATCGTCGTGCAGCTCCTGAAAAATATTCACCAGGGAGGGCGGAATCTCCACATCCGGCTTTACCGAAAAGCACAGGCCATGGGCCTGCCCCTCTCCATGGTAAGGATCCTGCCCCAGAATCACGGCTTTCACTTTCTCCAGGGGAGTCAGCGAAAAGGCGTTAAAAATATCATCTGCCGGCGGATAGATTCGCCTCGTATTATATTCTTCCTTTACTTTCTGATACAGTTTCGCGTAATACGGCTTGGAAAACTCCGGTTTCAGCGGAGTCAGCCAGTCATTGCTGATCGCTGCCAAGGGGATCCCTCCTTTCTTTTTCCGGCAGTCTTTTTCTACAGGCGCACCGGCACGCCCCTTTCGGACAGGTATTCCTTCACCTGCCTGATTTCCAGTTCTTTGTAGTGAAACAGAGAGGCCGCCAGGGCAGCATCCGCTCCCCCTTCTGTCAGAGCCGTATAAAAATGCTCCAGGGTACCGGCTCCTCCTGAGGCGATAACCGGTATGGACACGCTGCGGGCAATGGCTCCTGTCAGTTCCAGGTCATAGCCGGCTTTTGTTCCGTCACAGTCCATGCTGGTGAGCAGAATCTCCCCGGCACCCAGCCGCTCCGCCTCTTTGGCCCACTCTACCGCGTCCAGCCCCACGTCCACGCGGCCTCCGTTTTTATACACATTCCAGCCGCTGCCGTCCGGCCGGCGCTTGGCGTCAATGGCTACCACAACGCACTGGCTGCCGAACTTGTCTGCCGCCTGACGGATCAGTCCTGGGTTGGCGATGGCGGCGGAATTCACCGATATCTTGTCCGCGCCTTCCCTGAGAAGAACTTTAAAATCCTCCACGGTCCGGATCCCGCCTCCTACCGTAAAGGGGATAAAAACCGTCTCCGCCACCCGGCGCACCATATCCACCACCGTATTCCTGGCGTCGGAAGAAGCGGTAATATCCAGGAAAACCACCTCGTCGGCGCCGGCCCGATCGTAGGCCGCCGCGATCTCCACCGGATCGCCGGCGTCCTTCAGGTTTACAAAATTTACGCCTTTTACCACCCTGCCGTTATGTACGTCCAGGCAGGGAATGATACGTTTTGTCAGCATCCGGGCCCCTCCTTTCCTTCCTCCCCTCTTTGGATTCGGATAAAGTTTTCCAGCAGCTTCAGGCCCCACTTTCCGCTCTTTTCCGGATGGAACTGACAGGCAAATACATTGCCCTGTTCCACGGAAGCGTGAATCCATGTGCTGTAATGGGTGGAAGCGGTCACAATGGCTTCATCCGCCGCTTTCAGGTAATAAGAATGGACAAAGTAAACGTAGGTATGCTCCGGAATTTCCGCGAACAGTCTTCCCGAATGGTTAAACGTCAGATCATTCCATCCCATATGGGGAATTTTAAGTCCCGGAGCCTGGGGGATCCGCAGGATCTCGCCTTTCAGGATGCCAAGTCCCTCCGTACCCGGCGCCTCTTCGCTTCTTTCAAATAAAAGCTGCAGCCCCAGACAGATGCCCAGAAAAGGAATGTTTTCCCCGGCTGCCTGCCGGATCACCTGATCCAGTCCTCTCTGCCGCAGGTGTTCCATGGCGTCCCCGAAGGCTCCCACTCCCGGCAGGATGATGCGGTCCGCGCTCAGGATCTCCTCCGGAACCCCGGTAATCACCGGCGTCTCCCCCAGAGAGAGCAGGGCCTTTTCTACGCTTCGCAAATTTCCCGCGCCGTAGTCGATAATCGCTGTACTCATATTGCTACTCCTTTTTATGAAAACAGTTCCAGAGCATTTTCCCCTATGGAAATTCCCCGGTCTCCGGTCTGTTCCGTCAGCTGGGGAAAACGGGCGTTCACTCTGATCAGAGTGGATTTCAGATTAAACATGGCCGTCTTTTCAAAGGGCCAGCGGATGATCTGGGGCGAGGCAAAGCCCACTCCCAGTTCCAGAATGCAGAGCCTGTGATTCAGAGTGGAAGCCAGCCAGTTTAAGTAGGCGTTCCACTGTTCCTGCCCGCTGTTCTCCCGGTTTTCATCTCCCAGGGGGGAGACAATGAAAAAGTCCAGAAGTCTGGAGGAGAAAATCAAATCGTCCCGGTTTTCCGTGATCACAAAATAGGTTTTCCCCTGCAGCAGATCTGCCAGGCGATTGTAGGCCCTGACAATCCTTTCGTTTTTCTCTTCCCCCTCAGGCCCTTCCCCTTTCTGAAATTCCTCTCCAATTCCCACCAGAACAAATTCCGCCTGGTCAACAGCCGCCTTCACGGCGTCCAACCCTTTCTGTTCCATCCGATCCCGCTCCTCCCATTCTTCGGTTTTGGGGCAGCCCTCTCTTTTATTCTGCCCTGAATCAAGTCAGGGCTGCCGCAAAAACTTCACGGCAGCCCCATTTTATCCTGTCTTATACCGGATATA
>DVOS01000032.1 GCA_018713435.1 Candidatus Merdiplasma excrementigallinarum | reverse complement strand
CTGGCCGCCGGAGAGCTGGCGGGGCTTTGCGTTGATATAGGGAGCCATTCCAACTTTGTCCAGGAAGCGGAGCGCGGTTTTTCTGGCTTCCTCCTCGCTGCGCTTCAGCACCTTGATCTGTCCCACCATGCAGTTTTTCAGCACGTTCATGTTGTTGAACAGGTTAAAACTCTGAAATACCATGCCCACATGAGCCCGGTAGGCGGGAGCGTTGACCTTGGTTCCGGTAATGTCTTTTCCGTGGTAGAGCACCTCGCCGGAGGTGGGCGTTTCCAGCAGGTTCAGGCAGCGCAGAAGCGTAGATTTTCCGGAGCCGGAGGCGCCGATGATGCAGGTCACATCCCCGGTGCTGACGGAGAAGTCGATGTCCCGCAAAACCACGTTGGTGCCGAAGGTCTTGCTGAGATGATGGATGTCAAGAATAATCTCACTCATGATTTCGTCTCCTCCTTTTTGTCCGGATACTTAAACATGCCGCTGGTGTAGGCCAGGGTATCGGTGGTGGCCAGATCGAAATTGTCCGGCCCGTCCAGTTTGCCCTCAAAATGCCGCAGGATCCGAGAGCAGGTGAAGGTCATCACAAAGTAGATCACCATGGCGATGGTGAACGCCTCAAAGTAGGTGTAATAGGCGCCGGCTACTCCCTTGGTGGTGTAGAACAGTTCTACCACGCCGATGATAGACAGCACGCAGGTATCCTTGATGTTGATGATCAGGTTGTTTCCAATCTGAGGCATAATATTGCGCAGCGCCTGAGGCAGGATGACAGAGGTCATGGTCTGATAGTGGGTCATGCCGATGGCCATGGCGCCCTCCGTCTGTCCCGGATCAATGGAAAGAATTCCGCCCCGGACCGTCTCGGCCATATAGGCGCCGGTGTTGATGGACACGATAAAGATGGCGGCAAACCACATGGACATATGGATATTAAACAGGGACATGGATCCGTAATAGATCAGCATGGCCTGGGCCATCATGGGGGTGCCCCGGAAGATTTCCACATAAGCGTTCAGAATAAACTTAATGACTGCCATCAGGATTTTCTTGATGGGATTGTCCGTTTTAGCCACAGGGATGGTCTGGATGATTCCCACGGCAAAGCCGATGATACATCCGATGGCCGTGCCGGCCAGGGCAATCAGCAGAGACAGGCCGGCGCCTTTTAAGAAGGACACGCCGTAGCTCTGCAGGATAAAAATAATTCTTCCGCCAAACGAAGCGGGCAGCATAACAGTCAACTCCTTTTCTGGTTAAAAGAGAGCTGCCGCTGGACAAAAAACCAAAGAAATTTTCCGCGGCAGCTCTATGGGTCGTAAGGGATTATTCGGACAGGGGCTGAACAGAAATAGCCTCGTCCATCATGGTATTAAAGTCTTCCACGGTCATCTCGGACAGTACGCCGTTGATGGCGTCCAGAAGCTCGGTATTTCCCTTCTGAAGAGAAATGCCGATATTGATCTCTTCCTCGGACACTTCAAAGTCATCATCCGTTCCCGCGAAATCCAGAAGCTTCAGATCGGGATCGGAAGCGCAGGCAGCGGTTCCGGTGGGCATATCCGTCACCACCAGGTCACAGCCGCCGGATTTCAGCACCATGGTCATGGCAGGGGCGGATTCCTGGGCGGGCAGAATGTTGGCGTCAGGGATCTGGGGCAGACAGGTGTCGTACCAGATGGTATTCTGCTGGGAAGTGCAGGTGGCGCCGGCCAGATCAGATACTCCCGCGGCTTCCGCGTAAGGGCTGTCCTGACGGACCAGAGTAATAATGGTTGCATAATAATAAGGCTCTGTAAAATCTACAGACTGAAGACGCTCGGAAGTGATGGACTGTCCGGCGATGACACAGTCAACGGTGCCGGACTGAACGGCAGGTACCAGAGAATCCCAGTCCAGTTTTACGATCTCCAGATTGTACCCCAGTTCTTCCGCGATGTGTTTGGCCATCATGACGTCATAGCCGTAGGCGTAATCGGAGCTGCCGGAAATGGGAACGGCTCCGTTGGAATCGTCGGGCTGCGTCCAGTTGTAGGGCGCATAGCTGCACTCCATGGCAACTTTCAGAGTTTTCTCCTCTTCCGCTGAGGCAGTGACTGCCATGGACAGGGCCAGGGCGCCGGTCAGAGCCATACTGAACAGTTTCAGTGCTTTGCTTTTCATACTCAATACCTCCTCATTTGATTAAAAAAGGCGCAATAAGGCGAGCTACGCCTCTTTGCGCTCTCTGATGAATAATTATAAAAAAAGAATTTTCCAAAGTCAATCTTTTTGCTTAAAATTTGTTGCCAATCCGCCTAAAAACAGGTATAATGTGACATAGCAGAAAGCGCAGGTCGCTTTCAGCAGCGCCTGCGGAGCGGATTCCGGAGGCATTGCACAGTTTCCACAAAGAAAGGAAGGAAAATAAAATGGCATTAGTTACCACAACTGAAATGTTCAAAAAGGCTTATGACGGCGGATACGCTATCGGCGCATTCAACGTAAACAACATGGAGATCGTTCAGGCTATCACAGAGGCAGCCGGCGAGCTGAATTCCCCGGTGATTCTTCAGGTATCTGCCGGAGCCAGAAAGTATGCCAACCATACTTATCTGACCAAGCTGGTAGAGGCCGCTATCATTGAGAACCCCAACATCCCCATCGCTCTGCATCTGGATCACGGCGCAGACTTTGAAATCTGCAAATCCTGCATCGACGGCGGATTCACTTCCGTTATGATCGACGGTTCCAAGTATCCGTTCCAGGAGAATATCGAGCTGACCAGAAAGGTTGTTGAGTATGCCCATGCACACGGCGTTGTTGTAGAGGCTGAGCTTGGAAAACTGGCCGGTATCGAGGATGACGTAAACGTATCCGCTGAGGATTCTTCCTACACCCAGCCGGATGAGGTAGAGGAGTTCGTAACCAAGACCGGTGTTGACTCTCTGGCAATCGCCATCGGAACCAGCCATGGCGCTTACAAATTCAAACCCGGCACAAAGCCCCAGCTTCGTTTCGACATTCTTCATGAGATCGAGCAGAGAATCCCCGGATTCCCCATCGTTCTTCATGGCGCATCCTCCGTTCCGCAGGAGTATGTAAAGATTATCAACGAGCACGGCGGAGCTCTGAAGGATGCCATCGGCGTTCCTGAGGATCAGCTGCGTGAAGCTGCAAGATCTGCAGTGTGCAAGATCAACATCGACTCCGACCTTCGTCTGGGCCTGACCGCAGGCGTTCGTGAGGTTCTGAGCGAGCATCCGGATTACTTCGATCCCAGACAGTACCTGACCGTTGGCCGTGCCAATGTAAAGGCTGTTGTTGCTCACAAGATTAAAGAGGTTCTGGGCAGCGAGGGCAAGGCCTGATTGCCTGTCTGACAAAACAGAATAAGAAATAGGAAGAAGATGCCCTTCAGATCATGAAATTCATGAGGAAGCGGCATCTTCTTTTTACGCCGGCACGCTCTTGCGGGAAAACTGCTTTTATGCTATGATAGCGTCGGTGTACAAAGGGCGTATTGCCCCTTGCACACCGACGATAGGTTCTGACTTTCCCAAAAGGGGAAGGAAGAACAAGACGGAAAACCATAGTTTATATTAAGAAAAGATAAAGGAGCGGAAATGGGAAACGTAGCGATTATGACGGACAGCAACAGCGGCATTACCCAACGCCTGGCAAAGGAACTGGGAATCTATGTGCTGCCGATGCCTTTCTATATTGACGGGCAGCTGTATTATGAAGACATTACCCTGAGCCAGGAGGAATTTTACCACAAGCTGGAGCACGACGCGGAGATTTCCACCTCCATGCCGGCCACAGGCGATGTGATGGATATGTGGGATAAACTGCTGAAGGATTACGATGAGGTCGTACATATTCCTATGTCCAGCGGACTTTCCAGTTCCTGCGCGGCGGCCACGGCTCTGGCGGAGGAGTACGGCGGAAGAGTACATGTGGTGGATAACCAGCGTATCTCCGTAACGCTGCGCCAGTCCGCGGAGGAAGCCAAAATTCTGGCAGATAAAGGCTGGGACGGAAAACAGATCAAGGATTATCTGGAAAAAACGAAAAAGGATTCTTCCATTTATATTACACTGGAAACGCTGAAGTACCTGAAAAAGGGCGGCCGGATCACCCCGGCGGCGGCAGCCCTGGGAACGCTGCTGAAGCTGAAGCCGGTTCTGCAGATTCAGGGCGAGAAACTGGATGCCTATGCCAAGTGCAGAACGCTGAAGGCAGCCAAGACTACCATGCTGGACGCGGTTGCCAGCGATCTGAAGAACCGTTTCCATATGGAAGACCATCCGGAGGATGTCCGCATTGACATTGCCTACACCTGTGACCTGAAGGCGGCGGCTGCCTGGAGGGATGAGGTACAGCAGGTATATCCGAAAAACAAGATTGTGATGGATCCTCTGTCCCTCAGCGTATCCTGCCACATCGGACCGGGAGCGATTGCGGTGACCTGCACGAAAACGCTGCCAAAGGATATTTAAAAACGAAGCCCTTTGAGGCGGGCCTGTTTGAAACAGAGCTCTGCCTTAAAGGGCTTTTTCGCTTCCGGTCCGCCTACGCGGCCCACCGCAGATAATCCGGGTCCGTCAGATAATGTTTCAGCACAGTGAAGCTGCAGGGACCGATGGCAAGTACTCTGGCGTGATACTCTTTCAGGGAAAACTGATCCTGCAGCTGCTCTTCCAGATACTTCCCCAGGTCCAGAAAATTCAGATACCCCACATAATATTTCAGATAGTTGGCGGGAGCCTCCACAATGTTGGTATAGAGGGCGTCGGAAGCTTCCCGCCCGATACCGAATTTGGCCAGAAATTCCGCCACCTGATTTCGGGTGTAGCCCCGGTAATGGATGCCGATGTCCAGGAAAGAGGCCAGCCCCAGCATCAGGGAGCGGTCTTTCTGATAGATGGCCGCCAGAGTGGCATTTTCTGTCCAGGTGGAGTAGGCGTACATTTCCACATAGGTCGCCCATCCTTCGGTATAACCGCCGTAATTCAGAATACTGCGCAGCGGTTCATCGCTGTTTTCCTCAAACAGAACCGTCTGGTAAAGATGGCCGGGATAGCCTTCGTGGGCCAGAGTGGTATAAAGCTCCAGGGCATTATAATCGCTGGCCGGATTGATGTAAATGACATTGCGGTCCGTATCGTCGATGGCGGGAGTCAGATAAAAGGCCGGGCTCAGATAATCCTGGAGGGAATCGTGCACATACTTAATCTGACAGGAAACCTGGGGAGCTTCCGGAAAATCCCGGGTGATCATCTGCTGGAGACTGCTTATGATTTCTGCCGGTTCCTGTGATTCGTATTCATCCAGCGAGATGGAGGTAAGGCCGTGGTCGGAAGACAGAAGTGTCTGTACCTCCCCGGAAACCTGTACGATCTCCTGCCGGATCCGTTCTTCGATAGCCTCAATGCCGGAATCGTCCCCGGTCGTGCTTTTCACCAGCCAGGCATAGTACTCTTTTCCCTGGGGAAGATAGTACAGTCCCCCGGTATTTTTGCCGCTGCCCAGCAGGTTGGCCAGTTCTTTCATCAGGTTTTCATAGGCAGGCATCACATAGGCGTTCAGGATATCCTGATTCTGCTGTTTGTAGGAAATTTTTTCGTCTATGGTCAGATTGGAAAAGGAATCAATCTGCTGATCGAAAAGCTGCCGGAGATAATTGTCATCCTTGCTGGACAGGAAGGCGTCGCACTGCCGGAGAATATTGCTGACGCTGGCATCGCTCATAAACAGGCCGGCCTGAGCCTTCTCTTTTTCAAAATCAATAATGGACTGAAAGTATTCCGGTATGGCAGTCAGAAGCTGCAGATAGGTTTCGATATCCCCTTTTGTCCGGAACGGATATTCCGCCAGGAGAACCGGCAGCTGGGCCTGGATGCCCAGGGTGGGGCTTAACGGCTCATCGTAGAGGTAAAAAGCAGTTCCTTCCAGTCTGGTGCGCAGGTAATCCCGCAGCACGTCATAGGTGAGCCGGTTCTGGGGGGAAAGTTCTTCCCGGGAGAAACCCTCCAGAGCGGACAGGCAGTTTTCGGCCTGCATAGAGGAGGCTTCCCAGGCGGACTGCTCCATGGTTCCCAGCGAGATCCGGGTGCTGTCGATCCCGTAGGCGGCGGGATCTGCCAGCGTATAATGAAGATTCAGGGTGTTGGCCCCCACCTCCTGGCAGAACAGCTGCCGGGTAAAGGACCGGAAACGCTGATCTTCTGTGCGGGGGCCGGACAGGAACCATACGCCGGCGGCCCCAAGCAGAAGAAGGGGGATGGCGGCCGGAATAAGAAATTTCCAAAGAGATCCGGTTTTCTTCCGGCTCCAAAAAGACTTTCCGTGTCTGAATAGATCGTTCAAGCGATGTATCTCCCTGTGAGAGCCTTACCATATCTTATTCGGCGTCAGGAAAAAGAAGAACCGGCAGAAGAGAAAGACCTTGACAGAAAAACCGCGGTGTGTTAGCGTTAGGTATATGCAAAACCCTGTGAAGAAAAGAGTAGGTTCTCATGGAACGCTACAGAGAAATCCCGGGTGCTGAGAGGGATGCGCAAAGCGAGGACTGAAGATGGTTTTGGAGGGGAACGTCTGAGCGGAATGAAACGATCCGTTAGGGCGCGACAGGTTCCGCCTGTTACAGCGGAAGGGTACGCAAAGCGGATGCCGGAGGAAAGAAGCCGGATATGCAAGCGGACCTGATGAGGCCCCTGCCGCGAGGCATGGGTGAAGAGAAGTGGTAACACGGGAGAACCGTCTTCTGATAAAAAAGTCAGAAGACTTTTTTTATGCAATTTATTCAGTGAGAGAGGAGACAAGAACTGCTATGGAAAAGAAAAAATTTTATATGACAACAGCCATTGCCTACGCTTCCGGCAAACCCCATATCGGAAATACCTATGAGATTGTGCTGGCTGACAGTATCGCCCGGTTTAAGAGGGCCCAGGGGTACGATGTGTTCTTCCAGACAGGTACGGATGAGCATGGCCAGAAGATCGAGCTGAAGGCGGAGGAGGCGGGCGTGACGCCCAAGGAGTTTGTGGACTCCGCTGCCGGTGAGATCAAGCGGATCTGGGATCTGATGAATACCTCCTACGATAAATTTATCCGCACGACCGACGACTACCATGAAAAAGTGGTGCAGAAGATCTTTAAAAAGCTGTATGACCAGGGAGACATTTATAAAGGCTACTATGAAGGCCTGTACTGTACGCCCTGCGAATCCTTTTTCACCGAATCCCAGCTGGTGGACGGCAAATGTCCGGACTGCGGCCGTCCTGTGACGCCGGCCAGGGAGGAGGCTTATTTCTTCAGAATGAGCAAGTACGCGGACCGGCTGATTGAGCATATCAACACCCATCCGGAATTTATTCAGCCCGTCTCCAGAAAGAATGAGATGATGAACAACTTCCTGCTGCCGGGCCTGCAGGACCTGTGCGTATCCAGAACCTCCTTCTCCTGGGGAATTCCGGTGGATTTTGATCCCAAACATGTGATTTATGTGTGGCTGGACGCCCTGACCAACTATATTACCGGAATCGGCTACAAATGCGATGAGGATTCCACGGAGCAGTTCCGGAAGGAATGGCCGGCGGACCTGCATCTGATCGGAAAAGACATTATCCGTTTCCACACCATCTACTGGCCCATCTTCCTGATGGCCCTGGATCTTCCTCTGCCCAGGCAGATATTCGGCCATCCCTGGCTGCTGCAGGGCGAGGGAAAGATGAGCAAGTCCAAGGGAAATGTGCTGTACGCCGATGAGCTGGCGGATTTCTTCGGGGTGGACGCGGTGCGCTACTTTGTGCTCCACGAGATGCCCTTTGAGAACGATGGCGTGATTTCCTGGGAGCTGATGGTGGAGCGGCTGAACTCAGACCTGGCCAACACCCTGGGCAATCTGGTAAACCGCACCATCTCCATGAGCAACAAGTATTTTGGCGGAGAAGTAAGAAGCACCGGCGCTGCGGAGCCGGTGGATGAAGACCTGAAGAGCGTGGTGCTGGCGGCTCCGGGAAAAGCGGCGGCCAAGATGGACGACCTGCGGGTGGCGGACGCCATCACGGAGATTTTCACCCTCTTCAAACGGTGCAACAAATACATCGATGAAACTATGCCCTGGGCCCTGGCAAAGGACGAGGCGAAAAAGGACCGGCTGGCAGAGGTGCTCTATAACCTGGTGGAGAGCATCGCCATCGGGGCGGAACTGCTGGAGTCCTTTATGCCGGAGACCTCTGAGAAGATTCTCTCCCAGTTAAACGCCGAAAAGAGAGGGCTGGAGCAGATGGACCGCTTCGGACTGTATCCTTCCGGGAACCATGTGACGGACAAACCCCAGATCCTCTTTGCCAGACTGGACTTGAAAGAAGTGATGGAGCGGGTGGAACAGCTGCATCCCGCAAAACCCCAGGAGGAAGAAAAGAAGGAAGAGGAGCAGCCGGTGATGGATAGGGAGCCCAAGCCGGAGATTACCTTTGAAGATTTTGAGAAGATGCAGTTCCAGGTGGGAGAAATCATCGCCTGCGAGGAAGTGAAAAAATCCAAAAAGCTGCTCTGTTCCCAGGTAAAGATCGGCAGTCAGGTAAAACAGATCGTGTCCGGCATTAAGGGCCATTATACCGCCCAGGAGATGGTGGGCAAGAAGGTGATGGTGCTGGTGAACTTAAAGCCTGCCAAGCTGGCGGGGGTGCTCTCCGAGGGCATGCTGCTGTGCGCGGAAGATGAAAAGGGAGAGCTGGCCCTGATGACGCCGGAGAAGCCCATGCCTGCAGGCGCGGAAATCTGCTGATGCCGGCAGGATCGGACGGAGAGAACAGGATGAAACTGAAAATATTTGATACCCACGCCCACTATGATGACCGGGCTTTTGACGGGGACCGGGATGAGGTGCTCGGTTCCCTGCCGGAAAAGGGCGTGGCGTATGTAGTTAATGTGGGAGCCTCCCTGGAGGGCGTGAAGGCTGCGGCCGCTCTGGCGGACCGGTATTCCTTCCTTTACAGCGCGGCGGGCATCCATCCGGATGACGCAGGCTGCATGAACGGGGATGTGATGGCGTTTCTGGAAGAAATGTGCCGCCGGGAAAAGACGGTGGCGGTGGGAGAGATCGGACTGGACTACCACTGGAACCGGGAAACTCACGAAGTGCAGAAGCGCTGGTTTGCCGAGCAGCTGCATCTGGCTAAAGAAATGGATCTTCCCGTGAATATCCACAGCAGGGACGCGGCGGCGGATACCTTTCAGGTGGTAAAGGAGGAGCACGGGGGAGCCACCGGCGGGGTGATCCACTGCTATTCCGGATCCGCGGAAATGGCCGGAGAGTATGTGCGCATGGGCTATTACCTGGGGATCGGGGGCGTGGTGACCTTTAAAAACGCCAGGGTGCTGAAGCAGGTGGTAAAAGAGATCCCGCTGGAGCATCTGGTGACGGAGACGGACTGCCCCTATCTGGCGCCCGAGCCGTTCCGCGGGAAAAGAAATACCTCCGCCAACCTGGCGTATGTGGTCCGGGCCATTGCGGAGATTAAAGAAGAAGACCCGGAAAAAACAGGGGAGATCCTGTTTGAGAATGCCAGAAGGCTGTATCGGATATAGGAGGGCTGTATGGAAAAATTGTCAAACCCTCAGAAAACGATTGAAACCATAAAAAAATATGAGTTTGCTTTTCAGAAAAAGTTCGGGCAGAATTTCCTGATCGACGGCCATGTGCTGGATAAAATCATTGCCGCGGCTGAGGTGACGAAGGAAGACTGCGTGGTGGAGATCGGGCCGGGGATCGGTACCCTGACCCAGTATCTGGCGGAGGCTGCCCGGAACGTGATAGCGATTGAGATCGATAAGATGCTGATCCCCATTCTGCAGGAGACCCTGGCGGATTACGACAATGTGACGGTGATCCATCAGGATGTGCTGAAGACGGATCTGCGGGAGCTGGTGCGGGAGCACAATGAAGGCCGCCCGGTGAAGGTGGTGGCAAATCTTCCCTATTATATAACCACCCCTATTATTATGAATCTGTTTGAGGGCCGGCTGCCGGTGTCGTCGGTGACGGTGATGGTGCAGAAGGAAGTGGCCCAGCGGATGCAGGCGGGACCCGGAACCAAAGATTACGGCGCCCTGTCCCTGGCCGTGCAGTATTTTGCCGTGCCTTATATTGCCGCCAACGTGCCTCCCAACTGCTTTATGCCAAGGCCCCGGGTAGGCAGCGCGGTGATCCGCCTGACCCGCCATGAGAAACCGCCGGTGGAGGTGGACGATGAGCAGGCTATGTTTCAGATTATAAGGGCTTCCTTTAACCAGAGAAGGAAAACCCTGGTAAACAGTCTCCACAATTCCCCTCAGATTTCCAAAACCAAGGAGGAGATACTGCGGGCCCTGGAGCAGATGGGACTGTCCCAGACGGTGCGGGGAGAAGCCCTGACCCTGGAGCAGTTTGCCGCCCTGACCGATCTTCTCTGCGGGCGGGAGTGAGCAAAAAGACAAAGGAGAACGAGGTATGTCCCAGGAAATCCGTTTTACCTATCCCTCGGCGGACAGGATAACAGATATACAGGCGATGATGTGGATTCCGGACGGTAAAATCCGGGGGATTCTGCAGATTTCCCACGGGATGCTGGAGTTTGTGGAACGGTACGGGGAATTTGCCCGGTTCTTAAACCGGCACGGTATCCTGGCAGTGGGAAACGATCATCTGGGCCACGGCGGGTCCGTGCGCTCAGAAGCTTACTATGGATACTTTGCGGAGAAAAACGGAAATAAAATCCTGCTGTCCGATATGCGGGAACTGCAGCGGATGACCCAGGAGAAATATCCGAACCTGCCCTATTTTTTGCTGGGCCACAGCATGGGTTCCTTTCTGGCAAGACAGTATCTGTGTCAGTATGGAACTTATCTGGACGGAGCCATTATCTGCGGTACGGCCTGGCATTCCGGGCTGGAGGCCCGGGCAGGGATGCTCCTGTGCCGCCTGATTGCCCGGGGCAAGGGCTGGCGGTACCGCAGCCGCCTGGTAAACCGTCTGGCCATCGGCAGCTTTAACCGGAAATTCCATCCGGCCCGCACGCCCCTGGACTGGCTGTCCAGGGATGAGGAAGCGGTGGACCGGTACAGAAGCGACCCCAGAACCCAGTTCGTTTTTACGGTAAATGCCTATGAGCAGATGTTCGCGGGTCTGAAATACCTGAGCGACTCTAAAAATCTGGCCCGTATGCCCAAAGACCTGCCGGTGCTGTTTGCGGCCGGCGAGGAGGATCCGGTGGGAAATTTCGGGCTGGGCGTGAAAAAGACGGCGGTGGCCTTTCGCGCCGCCGGCATGAAAAATGTGGCCTGCCGCCTCTATCCCAACGACCGGCATGAGATATTAAATGAGCGGAACCGGCGGGAGGTTTATCAGGATATGCTGGGCTGGATGGAGAACACGGGAGCCCTGAAGGAGTAAAGGAGGAAACGGTAATGGGGGAATTTTTCAGTATGGACGGAAGCGTATTCCGCTTTCTGTCAAAGGTGGCGGACCTGATGGTGCTAAACCTGCTGTTTCTGGTCTGCTGTATCCCGATTGTGACCGCCGGGGCGTCTTTTACTGCCCTGGCTTATGTGACGCTGAAGATGAAGGATCAGGAGGAAGGGTACGTCTGGAAAAGCTTTCTGCGCTCTTTCAGACAGAACTTCCGCCAGTCTACCGCCATCTGGCTGCTGCTGCTGGCCCTGGCCGCCCTGCTCTGGGCGGACTTTCGGATTTCCTCGGTTATGGAAGGAACGGGGGGACAGGCGGTGCGGATCCTGGCAGGAGCCGGGGGCCTGGTATGGTTTATGGTATTCCTCTACGTATTTCCCCTTCAGGCCCGATTTTACAACACCATAGGGGGAACCCTGCGCAACGCTCTGCTGCTGGCCCTGGGGAATTTTCCCCGGACTCTGGCTATGATGCTGGTGACGGGAGCGGCTGCATGTATCACGTTTTTTAACGGCTATACCCTCTGGTACGGCCTTTTATTCTGGATTTTGCTGGGCTTCGCCCTGCTTGCCTGGCTCAACAGCCATCTTCTCTACGGCGCTTTTTTGAAAATCATGCCGTCCCGGAAAGAGGGGACTGAGAAAGAAACAGAGGGAAAAAACGGAGAAAACGGGATAAATACAGGGGAAACCGGCGTTGACAAATAGTTTTTTTTATGTATATAATCAAAGATATGCGTAATTGTACGCAGTTTGGGCATCAAGGAGTTTCTGAAGGAGGAACAGTTCATGTTATATGATAAAGTCTCGACGAATCTGAATTTCGTTGACCGCGAGAAAAACACTCAGAAATTCTGGAAGGATAACAGGATTTTTGAGAAGAGCATGGAGCAGCGGGAAGGCTGTGAGACTTATACGTTTTATGACGGGCCGCCCACGGCCAATGGAAAGCCCCATATCGGCCATGTGCTGACCCGTGTCATTAAAGATATGATTCCCAGATACCAGACTATGAAGGGCAAGTTTGTGCCCCGGAAAGCAGGCTGGGATACCCACGGGCTTCCGGTGGAGCTGGAAGTGGAGCGGGAGCTGGGACTGGACGGAAAGGAGCAGATCGAGGAGTACGGTCTGGTGCCTTTCATCGACAAGTGCAAGGAAAGCGTTTGGAAGTACAAGGGCATGTGGGAGGATTTCTCCGGAACCGTAGGCTTCTGGGCGGATATGGATCATCCCTATGTCACATACCACGATGATTATATTGAGTCCGAGTGGTGGGCGTTAAAGCAGATCTGGGACAAAGGCCTTCTGTACAAGGGCTTTAAAGTGGTTCCCTACTGTCCCCGCTGCGGCACTCCCCTGTCCGCCCAGGAGGTGGCCCAGGGGTATAAGACCGTAAAGGAGCGTTCCGCCATTGTGCGCTTTAAGGCTGTGGGAGAGGACGCTTACTTCCTGGCCTGGACCACCACGCCCTGGACCCTGCCCTCCAACCTGGCGCTCTGCGTGAACCCGGAGGAGACCTACTGCAAGGTAAAGGCGGCAGACGGATATACGTATTACATGGCACAGGCCCTGCTGGATACCGTTCTGGGCCGTCTGGCGGACGAGGAGAAGGGCGTGCCGGCCTATGAGGTTCTGGAAACCTTTAAGGGAACAGAGCTGGAATACCGGGAATACGAGCCTTTGTTTGCCTGCGCCGGAGAAGCTGCCGCGAAGCAGCGCAAAAAAGCCCATTATGTGGTCTGCGACGGCTATGTCACCATGTCGGACGGTACCGGCATCGTGCATATCGCCCCCGCTTTCGGTGAGGACGACGGACGGGTAGGCAGAAAGTACGGCCTTCCCTTCGTACAGTTCGTAGACGGAAAAGGAAATATGACGGAGGAAACTCCCTACGCGGGCATGTTTGTGAAGGATGCGGACAAGCCCATCCTGACGGACCTGGAGAAAGAGGGCAAGCTCTACGACGCGCCCAAATTCGAGCATGAATATCCCCACTGCTGGCGGTGCGACACGCCCCTGATCTATTACGCCAGAGAATCCTGGTTTATCAAGATGACAGAGGTAAAGGAGCAGCTGATCGCCAACAACAACATGATCAACTGGATCCCCGAGAGTATTGGAAAAGGCCGGTTCGGAGACTGGCTGGAGAATGTGCAGGACTGGGGCATTTCCAGAAACCGTTACTGGGGAACTCCCTTAAACATCTGGGAGTGCGAGGACTGCGGCCACATGATTTCCGTGGGAAGCAGGGAAGAGCTGTACGCGCTTTCCGGAGATGAGAGCGCGAAAACGGTGGAGCTGCACCGTCCCTATATTGACGCCATTACCATCAAGTGTCCCCACTGCGGAAAAACCATGCACCGGGTGCCGGAGGTAATTGACTGCTGGTTTGACTCCGGGGCCATGCCCTTTGCCCAGCACCATTATCCCTTTGAGAATCAGGAGACGTTTGAAAAGCAGTTCCCCGCCCAGTTCATCTCCGAGGCGGTGGACCAGACCAGAGGATGGTTTTACTCCCTGCTGGCGGAATCCACCCTGCTGTTTAACCGGCCCGCATATGAGAATGTAATCGTGCTGGGCCATGTGCAGGATGAGAACGGCCAGAAGATGAGCAAATCCAAGGGCAACGCGGTGGATCCCTTTGACGCCCTGGCTACCTACGGGGCGGACGCCATCCGCTGGTATTTCTATATCAACAGCGCCCCCTGGCTGCCAAACCGCTTCCACGGCAAGGCGGTGCAGGAGGGACAGCGCAAGTTTATGGGTACTCTCTGGAATACCTACGCTTTCTTTGTGCTGTACGCCAACATTGACAACTTTAATCCCATGGATTACACCCTGGACTATGAGAAGCTGCCTGTCATGGACAAGTGGCTCCTGTCCAAGATGAACACCATGATAAAGGATGTGGATCAGGATCTGGGATCTTACAAAATCCCGGAGGCTGCCCGGGCTCTGGAGAGCTTTGTGGACGACATGAGCAACTGGTATGTGCGCAGAAGCCGTGAGCGCTTCTGGGCCAAGGGCATGGAGCAGGATAAGATCAACGCCTACATGACCCTGTATACGGCTCTTGTAAATGTGAGCAAGGCGGCCGCTCCCATGATCCCCTTTATGACAGAGGATATTTACCGGAATATTGTGCTGAAGGTAGATCCCTCCGCGCCGGAGAGCATTCACCTGTGCGATTTCCCCGCAGCGGATGAAGCCATGATTGATCCGGAGCTGGAGCGCAATATGGATGAAGTGCTGAAGATTGTGGTAATGGGACGGGCCTGCCGGAATACGGCCAATATCAAGAACCGTCAGCCCATCGGCCGGATGTTTGTAAAGGCCGCTCAGGCGCTGCCGCCCTTCTTCGCGGATATTGTAAGGGATGAGCTGAACGTGAAGGAAGTTGTCTTCACGGAGGATGTAAGAGACTTTACCACCTATACCTTCAAGCCCCAGCTTAAGACAGTGGGACCCAAGTACGGCAAGCTGCTGAACGGCATCCGCCAGGCTCTGTCCGAGCTGGACGGAAATAAGGCCATGGATGAACTGAAGGCCGGCGGCGTTCTGAAGCTGTCTGTAAACGGCAGCGATGTGGAGCTGGCAGAAGAAGATCTGCTGATTGATACCGCCCAGATGGAGGGCTACGTATCCGAGCAGGATAACGAGCTTACGGTGGTTCTGGACACCAACCTGACGCCGGAACTGGTGGAGGAAGGTCTGGTCCGGGAGCTGATCAGCAAGATCCAGACCATGAGAAAAGAAGCCGGATTTGAAGTGATGGATCTGATTCGCGTCTACGCCCGGGGGAATGAGAAGATTGCCCATATTCTGGAGCAGTACGGTTCCCAGATCGCAGGGGACGTGATGGCAAAAGAAATCATCGCGGACCGCATGGGCGGCTATGAGAAAGAGTGGAATATCAACGGCGAAGAGGTAACGCTGGGCGTGGAAAAGCTTCAGCAGGCATGACAGGAACGGGAAACGCCGGTACGCAAAAAGGAGAGAGTATGAACAAGTTATTAGACAAAGAAGCATTTAAGGAACAGGTAAAAGAGAATGTAAAAACTCTTTACCGCAAAACCATGAAGGAGGCCACCAAGCAGCAGATTTTTCAGGCAGTGGCCTACGCGGTAAAAGATACGATTATTGACAACTGGCTGGCAACCCAGCAGCAGTTTGACCAGGATGACCCCAAGATGGTGTACTATATGTCCATGGAATTCCTGATGGGCCGGGCCCTGGGAAACAACCTGATCAACCTGTGCGCCTACAAGCAGGTGAAGGAAGCCCTGGATGAGATGGGCTTCGACCTGAATGTAATTGAGGACCAGGAGCCGGATGCGGCTCTGGGCAACGGCGGACTGGGACGTCTGGCGGCCTGCTTCCTGGATTCTCTTGCGACTCTGGGATATTCCGCTTACGGCTGCGGCATCCGTTACCGCTACGGTATGTTCAAGCAGAAAATTGAAGACGGCTACCAGGTGGAGGTGCCGGATAACTGGTTAAAGGACGGCAACCCCTTTGAACTGCGCCGGCCGGAGTACGCCAAGGAAGTAAAATTCGGCGGCTATGTGCGGGTGGAGTATGATGAAAAGACAAAGCGCACCCACTTCATCCAGGAGGGCTATCAGTCTGTACGGGCGATTCCCTATGATATCCCCATCGTGGGCTACAACAACAATATGGTAAACACCCTGCGGGTATGGGACGCGGAGGCCATCAATGACTTCCAGCTGGATTCCTTTGACAAGGGCGATTACCAGAAGGCGGTGGAGCAGGAGAACCTGGCCCGGAATATCGTGGAAGTTCTCTACCCCAATGACAACCACTATGCCGGCAAGGAGCTGCGCTTAAAGCAGCAGTACTTCTTTATCTCCGCCAGTGTACAGGCTGCGATTGCGAAATATAAGAAGAAACACAGCGACATCCGGAAGTTCTATGAAAAGGCCACCTTCCAGATGAACGATACCCATCCCACCGTAGCAGTAGCGGAACTGATGCGGATCCTGCTGGATGAGGAAGGCCTGGAGTGGGATGAGGCCTGGGATGTAACCACCAAAACCGTGGCTTACACCAACCATACCATCATGGCGGAAGCCCTGGAAAAATGGCCCATCGAGCTGTTCTCCAGACTGCTGCCCAGAATTTATCAGATCATCGAGGAGATTGACCGCCGCTTCGTGGAGCAGATTCAGGTCAAATATCCGGGCAACCAGGAAAAGATTGCCAAGATGGCCATTATCTACAATGGTCAGGTCCGGATGGCGCATCTGGCCATCGTGGCAGGCTACTCTGTAAACGGCGTAGCAAGACTTCACACGGAGATCCTGGAGAAACAGGAGCTGAAGGATTTCTACGAGATGTTCCCGGAGAAATTCAACAACAAGACCAACGGTATTACCCAGCGGCGTTTCCTGCTTCACGGAAATCCCCTGCTGGCAGACTGGGTGACCGCCCATATCGGCGACGAGTGGATCACAGATCTGCCTCAGATTGGCAAGATGAAGATTTATGCCGACGACAAGAAGGCTCAGCAGGAGTTCATGAACATCAAATACCAGAATAAACTGCGCCTGGCAAAATATATCAAGGAGCACAACGGAATCGATGTGGATCCCCGCTCCATTTTCGACGTGCAGGTGAAGCGTCTCCACGAGTACAAGAGACAGCTGCTGAACATTCTCCATGTTATGTACCTGTACAATACCATTAAGGATCACCCGGAGATGGATTTCTATCCCAGAACCTTTATCTTCGGCGCCAAGGCGGCCGCCGGATACCGGAGAGCCAAGCTGACCATCAAGCTGATCAACAGCGTGGCGGATGTGGTCAACAACGACGAGTCCATCAAGGGTAAGCTGAAAGTGGTATTTATTGAGGACTACCGGGTATCCAACGCGGAGATTATCTTCGCGGCTTCCGATGTGTCCGAGCAGATTTCCACCGCCAGCAAGGAGGCTTCCGGTACCGGAAACATGAAGTTCATGCTGAACGGCGCTCCCACCCTGGGTACCATGGACGGCGCCAACGTGGAGATCGTGGA
>DVOS01000031.1 GCA_018713435.1 Candidatus Merdiplasma excrementigallinarum | reverse complement strand
CGTTTCCTTGCCCTTGTCAGCTTTCTTACCTCTGGACACTTTGTCCCGAACAGCGGGCGGGGCCTCCTCACGGGCCGCCTTGTCAACCTTAGACGGGCGGCCTGTGCGGGGCTCCGCCGCTTTTTCCTTTTTCCCCGCAGACACCCCGGCCTGCTCTTTCGGGGGACGGCCACGGCGCTTTTTCGGCTTATCCGCCTCCGGCGCTTTTTCCTCCGGGCTGGGAACCTCTTTACCGTCCTTATCAGTAGCCGGAGCCTTTAATTTTTCTACGGCACCATGTGCCGCTGCTCGCCGCTGGGACATAAGCTCGTTGATCTTGTCAAAATCAACCACTACTTCCCCAAGAGCGGAGCGGACCGGATTGTCCTCACCCATACCGGGAATAACAGACTGTTCCGCCTGGAGTGCCGGGCCCGTACCAGGCGCGGCGGACTCTTGCGTTTTCCCCGGCACGTCGGTTTCCTGAACCGGGGGCTCCTGGATTGGCGGAGCCTCTTTCACAGGAGCGTCACCGGGACGATCCGGGCCAGGGGGCTCCGGGCCGGTTTTGAGTTTGTCATCTGCCATTCACTAACCTCCTTCAATTTTGGTGTATTGCACAAAAATGAGCGTTGATTTTCTATCGAAAAATTTTCCTCCTTTCCAAGTCCATCACGCAAAAAAGCCGCCCAGATTTTACCCGGACGGCTTTCAGCGTAATGTGATAGACTTTTATTTTATTTTTTCGGATTGCAGGCTCCGAAAAGCCTTATATTTGCAGTTTTCCTATTTTATATGGCCCTTAATATCCACGGCACCAGAAATGTCTATTTCCATATTTATATTTTAAATTCGCATGTTTTTCAAATATCATAAGCGAACTTTTCCCTTTCAAATATCCCACAATTTCTGATACGGAATACTTCGGTGGGATCTTTACCAGCATATGGATATGATCTGGACAGCATTCTGCTTCTATGATTTCTATCCCTTTTCTTCTGCACAATGTTCCTAGTATTTGACCTACATCGGCCTTTATTTGTTTGTAGATTACCTGTCTGCGGTATTTCGGTGCAAAAACGATATGATACTTGCATTCCCATTTTGTATGGGCTAAACTATTAACGTCCATTCTTTGGACCTCCTGTGTTATTTTATTTGTGGTTTTGCAGACCCACTTTTATCATAACACAGGAGTTTATTCTTTTATCTAAAGATCTTCCCTCCCCCTGCAGAGCAGGGGGTTTATTTTTACCGTGACATAAAAAGAGGATGCGGTTCAATCATGAAATTCATGATTGGACCGCATCCTCTTTCTGCTATAAATGTATGGGATCAGCCGCACAGGCTGATAATAGCGTCCGCAAAAATCTTGGCGCTCATCAGAAGCACATCCACTTCCATAAATTCATCGTCGCCGTGCATATGGTTGTCCGTTCCCGGCATCTCACATCCAAAGGCCACTCCCCTCTCCAGCTCATGAACGTAGGTTCCTCCTCCGATGGCCAGCGGTTTCCCCTTAATCCCCGTATATTTTTCATAGCTTTCCAGAAGCGTGCGGACAAAGGAGGAATGGGCGGACACATGATGGGCCGGCGTCATCTTTCCGGCTTCCATATCCATATCCTCTTCAAAGAATGCGTCCCGCAGTTTTTCTGTCAGATTCTCGTCTGTGGCGCACAGAGGCGCTCTGCAGTCAAAGCAGCCCTGAAGAAAGCTGTCCTCGTATCGGAGTACGCCCAGATTTATGGTCAGGGCTCCTGATTCCTCATCTTCCATATTGATTCCCAGCGCCGTTCCCGCTGTATCTTTCGGCGGGAACATATGGCTCAGCGAAGCGAGGCATTTGTGTCCCTGGCACTTTGCCAGGGGAAGAAGGGTCAGCAGGTACAGCAGCGCTGTCAGCGCATTATTTCCCATCTCAGGGGTGGACGCGTGGGCCGCCGTTCCTTTTACAGACAGAAAAATCCGTCCGTCCCGGTGTTCCCACAGAAAAACTGCGTCTGTCTTTTCCGCCGCCTTCTCCGCAGCTCCCTCCAGGGTTTCTTCAGTAATCCCCTCCAGAACCGCCTCCGCTTTGGCCGGCACCACATTTTCTTTATCTCCCGCTTTGATGGAAATCACCCGGGGCGTTTCGATGCCGGCAGAAAAATGAGCTTCAAATTTTTTTGCCAGTCTTGCTTTCTCCAGATTAATCAGGGGAAAACTTCCATCCGGCGTAAATGTACAGGGAGCTTCCTTTTCGATCTCGTAATAATAGGCCAGGTCGGAAGAGCCGCATTCCTCGTCCGCGCCCAAAATCAGACGGACGCTTTTTTTAAGAGGGATCCCCAGTTCCCGGATGGCCCGGATCGCGTAAAGAGCCGCAATGGCAGGGCCTTTGTCGTCGCAGGTTCCTCTCCCGTATATTTTCCCCTCTGTCACCACAGGCTCAAAGGGATCCGTAACGGTCCAGCCGTCTGTCACAGGAACCACATCCAGGTGGGCCAGAATATCCAGCCCCTTCTCCCCGGTTCCCCAGTCTCCGGCCACCACATAATTCTCATAATTTCTCGTTTTCAGTCCATACCGGCTCATCAGCTCTTCCCCTTTGGCAAGAGCGGCGGCAGGCCCCTCTCCGAAGGGTTTTCCCGGTCTGCCCGCGCCCTTCTGGCTGTCGATCCGGACCAGGGATTTCAGATCCTCCAGCATTTCCTCTTTTTTTTCATCAATAAATTTATCAATCTGCTCTCTGTACATGAAAAAACCTCCGCTTATCACAAAAAAGTAACCGCAAATGACCCGCTGCCACTTGGATTACTTACCACCATTCATTATACATGTTTTTCCCTGTTTTACAAGTCAAATCTGATTTTTTCTGTACTGGGAAACCATCTTCGCGATCCTGGCATTGGTCACCTCCGCCCAGGAATATTCAACCATGTATTCTCCCTGATATTTTTCCATGGCCCGTTCATCCCCATTTAAGATCTGATAATAATCGCAGGAGACTCTTCCCGTCTGAACCGCCCTTACGCCTTTCTCCTCAATCAGGATGAAATCAATTTTCTCCCGGACCAGTATATCCCGCAGCCGCTTTGCGGTCATTCTCAGCAGCGCTTTGGTGGTATCGTCATCCGGCCGGTCTTCCCACAGGTAGGTGATTGCCTGTTGGCTTGTAACGGAACACCCGGCAAAATCCACCAGAAGAGCCAGGTATTCCTTCACCTTCCGCTGACTGATGGGAAGCAGCTTTCCGTTCACAAACACTTCAAACCGGGGCATGGTCTGAAAATAAACAAAACGCTCCTCCTCCGGCTGACAGCGGTCCCCTATTTTTCTTATCATCCCCTGTATCTGCTCCGGTGTGTAGGGCTTTAAAATATATCCCACCGCGTTCACTTCAAATGCCTGCAGCGCATAGGACGCGTGGGCTGTCAGGAACACCACCGGCAGGTCCGGGCGGATCTTCCCCATAGCGCCTGCCAGCGCGATCCCGTTCATTTCCGGCATATGAATATCCAGAAACGCCGCATCGACTCTGTGATCTCTGATAAAATCCAGGGCTTCCCTCCCGTCTGTAAACAGATACACTTCCTGTATCCCCTCCAGTTTTTTGACGGTTTCCCTGAATCTGTCCAAATGCTCCCTCTCATCGTCCACATACATGACCCTCATACTTTCTGTTCCTCCCAACCCTTTTATCTTATGTAATAGTAATGACTTATTATAGTATTAATAACTCATTAATATTATAATAAATTATTTTCTCTTGTAAAATCCTTTTTTTCTGTTTCTCTTTACATTCCCACGGGCTTGCTTCATAATAGAAAGCACAGGTGTTTCTGCTGTTTTATATTCATCTGAAAGAAAGGACGCTATATCATGAAGCTTCCAGGTTACTATTCCTCCGGCCAGTTTGCCCGCATGGCGGACGTGTCTGTCCGGACGATCCGTTACTATGACCGCCAGAATATTCTGAAGCCCTCTTATGTCTCCCCCGGCGGGGCCCGGTTTTATACGGATTCCGATCTTGCCAGGCTGCAGCAGATTCTTCTTCTGAAATATCTGGGTTTTTCCCTGGATGAAATCCGGGAAATGACCATTGCGGACGCGGACTATCATTTTATGCTCAGCGCCCTGAAACTCCAGAAAAAGCTGGTGCAGGACCGGATTGAGCAGATGAGTCTTGTGGAACAGGCCATCACGGACACGGCTCAGGCCATCGAACATCAGCACAACATTGACTGGAGCCGTATGCTGCAGCTGATTCATCTTACCGGAATGGAAAAAAGCATGGCCGGCCAGTACAAAGACGCCTCCAATCTTTCCGCCCGGATCCGTCTGCACAGTCTCTATTCCCAGAATCCCCAGAGCTGGTTTTCCTGGGTGTATGACCAGTGCCGGATCACTCCTTCCATGAACATCCTGGAAATCGGCTGCGGCAGCGGAAAGCTGTGGACGGAGAATCGGGAAAAGCTTCCGGATGACATCCGGATCTGTCTGTCCGACCTGTCGGAGGGCATGATCCGGGATGCCAGGCGTTCCCTGGGCCAGGACGATCCCCGTTTTTCCTTTTCCTCCTTTGACTGTCATAGTATTCCCTTTCCGGATCAGTCCTTTGACCTTGTCATTGCCAATCATGTTCTGTTTTACTGTGAGGATATCCCCCGGGTCTGCCGGGAAGTAAGCCGAGTGCTTCGGCCGGAGGGCCGTTTTGTCTGCAGCGCCTACAGTTCCCGCCATATGATGGAAATCAGCCGCCTGGTGCAGGAATTTGACAGTCACATTGTCCTGTCAGCGGACAGACTGTACGAACGGTTTGGACTGGAAAACGGAGAAAAAATTTTATCCCCCGTCTTCCGGCAGATCCGCCTGAGTTCCTACCCGGATATGCTTCTGGTAACCCAGCCGGAGCCTCTCATTGAATACATTCTCTCCTGCCACGGCAACCAGAACCAGTACCTTACCAGCCGCTATGGAGAATTCCGCTCCTTCGTGGAAAAGAAAACCCGGAAAGGTTTTAAAATAACGAAAGACGCCGGTATTTTTACCTGTACGAAAAAAATTTTTTAAAAAACCCCTTGAAGGTGACGCAACGTCACCTTTTATACTGTCCTTATCCTAATACAGATGAAACAGGAAGGAGAGATGCAAATGAAGGGTATTATTTTGGCCGGCGGGTCCGGAACCCGTCTTTATCCGCTTACCATGGTTACTTCCAAGCAGCTTCTGCCTATCTACGACAAACCCATGATCTACTATCCCATGTCCGTTCTGATGAACGCCGGCATCCGGGATATTCTGATCATCTCCACCCCTCAGGATACCCCCCGTTTTGAGGAACTGCTGGGGGACGGCCATCAGTTCGGCGTCCATTTAACCTACCGGGTACAGCCCAGCCCGGACGGTCTGGCCCAGGCGTTTCTCATCGGAGACAGCTTTATCGGCGATGACTGCGTAGCCATGATTCTGGGAGACAATATTTTTGCGGGGCAGGGACTGAACAAGCGGCTGCGCAATGCGGTAAAAACCGCGGAGAGCGGCGGAGGCGCCACGGTCTTCGGCTACTACGTGGATGATCCGGAGCGCTTCGGCATCGTGGAGTTTGACCAGGAAGGGAAAGCCATTTCCATTGAAGAAAAACCCCGGGAACCCAAGAGCAACTACTGTGTAACGGGTCTGTATTTTTATGACAACCGGGTGGTGGAGTACGCCAAAAGCCTGAAGCCCTCCGCCAGAGGAGAGCTGGAAATCACAGACCTGAACCGGATCTATCTGGAAAAGGGCTGCCTGAATGTGGAGCTTCTCGGTCAGGGCTTTACCTGGCTGGACACAGGCACCCACGAAAGCCTGGTGGAAGCCACCAATTTTGTCAAAACCATGGAAGGCCATCAGCACCGGAAAATCGCCTGCCTGGAAGAAATTGCCTACTTAAACGGCTGGATCACCAAGGAGGACGTGCTGAAAGTGTACGAGGTGCTGAAGAAAAACCAGTACGGCCAGTATCTGAAGGACATCCTGGACGGAAAATTCCTGGATGTGCGCCATCACAGCAAATAGGAAACAGGAGAATCTACTATGAAAATTATTGTAACCGGCGGAGCCGGATTTATCGGAAGCAATTTTATCTTTCACATGTTAAAAAAATACCCGGATTACCGGATTATCTGTCTGGACTGCCTGACCTATGCCGGCAATCTTTCCACTCTGGCTCCCGTGATGGAGCAGGAAAATTTTCGTTTTGTAAAAGACAGCATCACAGACCGGGAGGCGGTGTACCGTCTGTTCGAAGAGGAACATCCGGATGTGGTGGTAAACTTCGCCGCGGAAAGCCATGTGGACCGCTCCATTGAGAATCCGGAAGTTTTTCTGGATACCAACATCAAGGGTACGGCTGTGCTGATGGACGCCTGCCGGAAATACGGCATTACCCGCTATCATCAGGTTTCCACCGATGAGGTGTACGGCGATCTGCCTCTGGACCGGCCGGATCTGTTCTTTACGGAAGAGACTCCCATCCATACCAGCAGCCCCTACAGCGCTTCCAAGGCATCCGCGGATCTGCTGGTGCTGGCCTATCACCGCACCTACGGGCTGCCCGTTACCATCAGCCGCTGTTCCAACAACTATGGTCCCTACCATTTTCCGGAAAAGCTGATTCCTCTCATGATCGCCAATGCGCTGAACGATAAGCCGCTTCCCGTCTACGGCACAGGAGAAAACGTGCGGGACTGGCTGTATGTGGAGGACCACTGCAAGGCCATCGACCTGATCATCCATAAGGGTCGGGTAGGCGAGGTCTACAACATCGGCGGCCACAATGAGATGCGCAATATTGATATTGTAAAGCTGATCTGCAAAGAGCTGGGAAAACCCGAGAGCCTGATCACTTTTGTGACGGACCGGAAGGGCCACGATATGCGCTACGCCATTGATCCTACCAAAATCCACAGTGAGCTGGGCTGGCTGCCGGAGACAAAGTTTGCGGACGGCATCAAAAAAACCATCCGCTGGTATCTGGAGCACCGGGACTGGTGGGAAACCATTATATCCGGGGAATACCAGAATTACTACGAGAAAATGTACGGAAACCGCTGACGATAGCCGGTACGTTTGTCTTTTATTTTAGAGTGAGAAAGGAAATTTGCAATGAAGGTATTGGTAACAGGCGTGGCCGGTCAGCTGGGCCATGATGTGATGAATGAGCTGGACAGACGGGGCTATGAGGGAATCGGTTCCGATGTAGGGGAAACCTACAGCGGCATTGCCGATAAAACTCCTGTCACCAGAATGCCCTACGTCTCCATGGATATTACAGATCCGGAAGCGGTAAACCGCCTCATCTCCGACCTTGCCCCCGACGTGGTGGTGCACTGCGCCGCCTGGACAGCGGTGGATCTGGCCGAGGACGATGACAAGGTGGAAAAGGTGCGGGCTGTCAATGCGTCCGGTACGGAACATATTGCCAGAGCCTGCCGGGACAACGGTTGCAAAATGGTTTATCTGAGCACGGACTATGTGTTTGACGGCCAGGGGGAAATCCCCTGGGATCCGGACTGCAGGGACTATAAACCCCTGAACGTATACGGACAGACCAAGCTGGAGGGAGAACTGGCTGTCTCCTCCCTGCTGGAAAAATATTTTATCGTCCGGATCGCCTGGGTATTTGGAAAAAACGGAAACAATTTTATTAAAACCATGCTGAAGCTTGGAAAAACCCATGATACTCTCCGGGTGGTAAACGATCAGATCGGTACTCCCACCTACACCTTTGATCTGGCCAGGCTTCTGGTGGATATGATTGAGACAGAAAAATACGGCTACTATCATGCCACCAACGCGGAGCTCTCTCCCGCCCCGGGCGGCTTTACCCCGGAAGGGTGCAAAACCGGCTACATCAGCTGGTATGATTTTACAAAAGAGATTTTCCGTCAGGCAGCCGCTTTAGGGTATCCGGAATATCTGCCGGAACATACACGGGTGATTCCGGTTACGACCGCCGAGTACGGCGTCTCAAAAGCCAGACGTCCCTTTAACAGCCGTCTGGCAAAAGACAAGCTGGAAAAAAACGGGTTTGTCCCGCTGCCCGACTGGCAGGACGCTCTGGCCCGCTATCTGAAGGAGCTGGATCTTTCACAGCTTTCATGACACAGGAGAAAAGGAGATTTGCATAACTATGGGACAGATTAAAGTAACGCCCTGCCATATAGAGGGGCTCTATGTCATTGAGCCTACGGTCCACGGAGACCAGCGGGGCTATTTTATGGAAACCTACAACCAGCGGGATATGGAGGAAGCAGGTCTTACCATGAACTTTGTGCAGGACAATCAGTCCTGCTCTTCCAAGGGAGTTCTGCGGGGCCTTCATTTCCAGAAGGAACATCCCCAGGGGAAACTGGTGCGTGTAGTGCGGGGAAGCGTGTTTGACGTGGCGGTTGACCTGCGTTCCGGCAGCCCCACCTACGGCCAGTGGTTCGGCGTGGAACTGACAGAGGAAAATAAGAAGCAGTTCTATATTTCTGAAGGCTTCGCCCACGGTTTCCTGGTACTCAGCGACATAGCGGAATTCTGCTACAAGTGCACCGACTTCTACCGCCCCGGCGATGAGGGCGGCCTTGCCTGGAATGATCCGAAAATCGGCATACAGTGGCCTCATCTTGTCGGCAGCTATCCGGGTACTCCCTCCGCCGCCGGGTACGCCCTGGACGACGGCACGCCCTTAAACATCAGCGAGAAGGACCAGCAGTGGGAGGTGTTGGAGCGGACCTTTCATTTTTAACAGTCACCAGTAACGAGGGTGCTGCAAAATCATGAAATTCATGAAGCAGCACCCTCGTTCTACCATTTATTCTACTGTCACACTCTTTGCCAGATTTCTGGGCTTATCCACATCCAGTCCCTTGGCCACGCTGACATAATACCCCATAAGCTGCAGAGGCACTACCGCCAGGCTGGTGGCAAAATGGGGATCTGTCCCGGGGACGTACACGGTGAAATCCACCGTGTCTTCAATGCTGTAGTTGCCGTAGGTGGTGAGTCCCATCAGATAGCCGCCCCGGCTCTTCACCTCCACCATATTGCTTCTGGTCTTTTCAAACAGATCGTTCTGTGTCATAACGCCCACAACCAGCGTTCCCTGCTCGATCAGGCTGATGGTGCCGTGTTTCAGTTCTCCCGCCGCGTAGGCTTCTGAGTGCACATAACTGATCTCTTTCATCTTCAGGCTGCCTTCCATGCTGATAGCATAGTCCAGTCCCCTTCCGATAAAGAAAATATCTCTGGCATTGGCAAACTTACTGGCAAACCACTGGATTCTCCCTTTGTCAGCCAGAATTTTCTCGATTTTTTCCGGAAGGAGCTGCATTTCCGCCAACATTTTATCGCAGGTCTCCTGCTCCATCTCACCTCTTGCCACAGCTGTCGCAATAGCCAGCAGATAGCAGTTGATCAGCTGGGTGCTGTAGGCCTTGGTGGTGGCCACTGCGATTTCCGGTCCTGCCAGGGTGTACATCACATAGTCCGCTTCCCTGGCAATACTGGATCCCACCACATTGATAATTCCCAGGGTGGGAACTCCCCGTTCTTTTGTCAGACGCAGGGCAGCCAGGCTGTCCGCCGTCTCTCCTGACTGGGAAATAATCACCACCAGAGAATGATCCCCCAGCTTGGGGTTCCGGTACCGGTACTCAGAGGCCAGATCCACCTCCACCGGTATATCCGTCAGGTCCTCAATAATATATTTGGCCGCCAGTCCCACATGGTAGGCAGAGCCGCAGGCCACAAAATAGATCCGGGTCAGCTCCTTCAGGAACTCATCCGTAAGGCCCGTGGCGTCAAGGTCAATCTTTCCGTCCTTCACATAGGTATTGATGGTATCCTGCACGGCTTTGGGCTGTTCATGGATCTCCTTCATCATGAAGTGCTCGTAGCCGCCCTTCTCCGCCGCCTGGGCATCCCAGCTGATCTGCGTTTTTTCCTTCTCAATTTCCTCCCGGTCAATATTGTAGAAAGTAACTCCCTCGGCTGTCAGCTGAGCCATCTCCAGATTATCAATATAATAGACGCTTCTGGTATAAGAGAGAATGGCCGGCACATCTGAGGCGATAAAGGTTCCCTTCTCATTCTGGCCGATAATCAGCGGGCTGTCTTTTCTGGCGGCATAGATCACGCCGGGGCGGTCCTGGAACATCACGCCTAACGCGTAGGAGCCCCGCACCCGGAGCATGGTCCGCGACAGGCTCTCCAGCGGATTATGTCCTGTTTTTTCGTAATAATAATCAATCAGTTTGGTGACAACTTCCGTATCGGTCTGGGAGTAAAAGCTGTAGCCGCTACGAAGCAGCTTTTCCTTCAGTTCCTGATAGTTCTCTATGATCCCGTTGTGGACCGCCACTACCATCCGGTCGTCGCTGAAATGGGGATGGGCGTTAATCTCGCTTGGCTCCCCGTGGGTGGCCCAACGGGTATGGCCGATGCCGCAGCAGCCGGGCATGGCTCTGCCGTCGTCTGTTTTTTCCGCCAGGATCTTCAGCCGTCCCTTGGCCTTTACAATATCAATCTTTTGGGTGTGGTCATTTAAAACAGCCATGCCGGCCGAATCATATCCTCTGTACTCCAGCCTGGACAGGCCGCCCAGCAGAATAGGCGCCGCCTGCTCTGTTCCTGTAAATCCAACAATACCGCACATACTGGTCTCCTTCTTTCATCTCCGTTTACAATCACGCAGACCATTATAGCATTATTTTTTCCGGCTGGCAACGCAGGATCTTCATTCTTCCGTCTGATAAATCGTTTCCTGCAGCCGTTTTACCGTCTCCTCCATATCCGGCACCAGCATTTCATTTTCCGAATGGTACAGATCCTCATAGGGAATCCGCTGCTCCACCGTGTCATATTCCAGCACTGCCGGCACCAGCGCCAGCAGCTTCAGAAGTTCTGTCTGAGAAATATCATGGGAAACGCAGGGAAGGACTGTCTGCATAAGGTTTGCCAGTGTTTCTGCGTCCCCTCCCTTTACTTTTTCCAGCAGAGCGCTCAGCACATCCCGCTGCCGGTCCGTGCGTCCAAAGTCGTTGGCGCTTCCGGAATAGCGGTCCCTGGCATGTCCCACCGCCTGATAGCCGTCCAGGTGAATCAGGCCGCTGCTTTTGATCTCATGCTTCTCATAGGGCTCTCCGTTGGCCTCGCACATGGTTTTCACATAATCATTGGCCACCGACACTTCTTCCCGGGTCAGTTCCAGCTCAATGCCCCCCACAGCGTCCACAATCTGTATCATGGCATTAAAATCCACCATGGCGTAGTTGTCCACCGACACCTGATAGTTTTCCTCCAGCGTCTCCACCAGCAGCTTCGCGCCGCCGTTGGCACAGGCGGCATTTAGCTTGCGCACTCCGATCCCGGGAATATCCGCCGCCAGATCCCGGAGGAAGGATGTCATGTAAACGGTCTGCCTGTCATGATTGACTGTGAGCAGGATCATAACGTCTGAATTTCCGTACCAGGAATCATCCCGCCTGTCCACTCCGATCAGCAGAAGGTCATAGATCCCCTCGTCCTTTTCTGTCTCTGCCTCCGCCAGCGGCGAAATTCCCGAAAAAACAGTCAGAACCCCCGCCAGCAGCAGGGCCCTGTGGATTCTTCTTTTCTTCATTTTTTCTCTCTCCGCTCCGCTTTTTATCATTTTTTAAAAAACATCTCTATTTCCTGCCTGGAGGCCGACAGGCTGCCCTGGGCAAAGAAAGGCTTTCCTCCCCCTCTTCCATTCAGCTGCCGATTCATCTCTTTCACAAAGGAACGCAGATCCCCTTCTTTTTCCCCCAGGGCGTATTTATATCCGTCCGCGTCATTTCCGGAAAATACGGCGCACCGGCCCCCGCAGGTCTCCATCACCGCCACGGCCAGACGGCGCACCCTTTCCGGGTTCAGCCCTTTCTCAAACAGCAGCACGTTTCCGGCCTCTTTCAGCTCCTCTGCCTTTTTCTCAAACAGAAGATTTTCCAGTTCCATCACACGGTAGCTGGAGGCAGCCTGGTTTTCTTTCAGTTTCTCCACAGCCTCCCCGGTCTCCATGGGCTTTGCGGAAAGAGCCACGGATACCTGATGGTTCTGGTCCCAGATCCGGTTCAGATAGGCAAGGGCCCGGCCTCCGCAGAGCATCTCGATCCGGACGCCTTTTCGGAATTTTTCCAGAGAGACCAGTTTAATCAGGCCGATCTCGCCCGTTCTGGCCACATGGGTTCCGCAGCAGGCGCATACATCCGTTCCCGGTATGGTCACGATGCGGACCTGTCCGTGCAGCTCCTTCTTGCTGCGGTACTCCAGATTTTTTACTTCGGTCTCGGAATACACCCGGATATCCAGGGGCTTATCCTGCCACACAGCCTCATTGGCCTCCCGCTCCAGCTGCCGCATCTCCTCCTGGGTAATCTCTCCGTCCAGGTCGATGGTCAGCAGATCGCTTCCCATATGAAAGCCCACATTGTGATAGCCGAATTTTCTGTGGATCAGGCCGCTGACAATATGTTCGCCGGAATGGTTCTGCATCAGGTCAAACCGCCGCTCCCAGCAGATACATCCTCTGATTTCCGTACCCGGCTTCAGCTGCCTGCCCACGCGGTGATAAATCTTCCCATCCCGCTCTGTCGTATCCAGAACCGGGATCTGCTCCTCTTCTGCTCCCGCTGTCACCAATATTCCCCGGTCGCCGGGCTGTCCGCCGCCTTCCGGATAGAAGCAGGTCCGATCCAGCACCGCCTCATATTCCTCTCCCGCAGGTTCGCAGGAGAGCACCCTTCCCTGGAACTCTCTGCAGTAAGGATCTTTTTCATATAATCTTTCCGTCATGGTTTTCTTGCGTTCTCCTTCAGTATCCATAAAACTGCCCCGGAAAGTCCTCAGACCTTCTGGGGCAGTTCAATGCCAAAAACATCTTTTAAAATCGTTTCAAGCTCCCGGTCAGATGAAATCTGTACCACTTTCTTGCCTTCCGGTCCCCGGCTGGTGTACTGATCGCCGTCTATGGAGAAAGGTCCCCACTGGGTCATTCTCTGCACCATCACGCCCTGGGTAAAAATGGAGTCCTCACCGCACATGGCGGCATTGGCCGCGGCAAAATCAATGGGAGCACTGGGAATCTGGGCCACCATCATAATTTTGGCGGCTGCGCTTTTTTCCTCACCGTTTGGAATGTGCCAGAGATTCAGCCATCCCTTATATTCCGGCTGGAAAAAGAAGCTGCCGAATTCCGTCTCCGTCACCGTGCTGCAGTCCATCCGGGCTCCTCTCAGACAGGCGATGCCTCCGAAGCCCACATCACAGAAATACTCCTCTTCCCCCAGGCAGACCACATTGGCTCTGTGGGTCGGCACCCGCAGCCCCGGTCTTCGCAGGACCCGGCAGGCCACCGGATAACCCTTGTATCCCAGGCCTCTTACAAGGCCCAGGAACAGGGAATTCAGTTCAAAACAGTATCCTCCCCGTCTGCCCAGCACAATCTTTTCATAAATCTGTTCCAGATCCATGCTGACCGTTTTGTGGCAGACCACCTGAGTCAGGTTCTCAAAAGGAATTACCTCCAGATGCCGTCTGACCAGACGGTCCAGGAATTCCCGGTCCAGATGCCGGGGATATTCCAGTCCAAGCCGGTCCAGGTAAGAGCGGCACTGTTCCTCACGCAGGCATTCAAAGGATTTTTCAAGCAAACTTTCCATTTTATCTTATGAAGCCAGTTCTTTCGCTCTCTTAGCGCAGGAAGCGGCATCCTCTGTGTAAGCGTCTGCTCCGATTTCATCCGCAAACTCCTGGGTAATGGGAGCGCCGCCCACCATTACTTTCACTTTGGAGCGGAAGGGAGCCTCGTTCAGCAGAGCCACGGTCTCTTTCAGAGCCGGCATGGTGGTGGTCAGCAAAGCAGAGCAGCCGATAATCTTGGTGTCCGGATTTGCCTCGTAAGCTTCCACGAATTTCTCCTTGGGAACGTCCACGCCCAGGTCGATCACTTCAAAGCCGGCAGACTCCATCATCATGCAAACCAGGTTCTTGCCGATATCATGCAGGTCGCCTGCTACGGTACCGATAATGGCTTTGCCTGCGGCACCTGCGGCTCCGGTTGCCAGATGGGGCTTTAATACCTCTACGCCCTTCTTCATGGCTCTGGCGGCAACCAGCATCTCGGGAACGAAGATCTCACCGTTTTTGAATTTTTCGCCTACGGTGTCCATGGCTTTAATCATACCCTCGTTAAGGATCTCATTGGGGTCGCATCCGGCGTCCAGAGCTTCCTGTACTGCCGCGCCTACTACTTTTGCCTTTCCTTTTTCCACCAGATCATAAACTTCTTTAATACCTGCCATTTTTATATCCTCCTAATTTATTATTTTTTATGTAAGCAGTTTTTATTTCTTCGGTCCGAAGATTCCCTCTCTGTATGCGCTGATATATTCCATACAGTAGTCGTCCTGTCCCAGAAGAGCCTCAGTGGCGTAGATTACACCCATCATATCACGGTTGGTGGGATCCAGAATCGCGCTGTCCAGTCCCGCGTTCATAGCCAGTACGGTGAAGCCCAGGTTGATCATTTTCCTTACCGGAAGGTTGAAGGAAATGTTGCTGACAGCAGCGGTGATATGGATATCCGGATACTGCTTCCGGACAGTGCTGATCACTTCCACATTGGTTTCAATTCCATTCTCGGAAGTGCACAGCATCTCTACCAGGGGATCGATGTGCATCCGGCTGGGCTGAATGCCGTACTCTTTTGCCTTGGCCATAATCTTGTCGAATACCTTCAGACGGTCTGCCGCGCATTTGGGAATACCAGTATCGTCTGACAGCAGGCAAATCACTTCCCACTTGGTATCCGCAATCAGCGGAAACAGCGTATCAATCTTGTTTCCCTCACCGGACACGGAATTGATCAGGCCCGGGCGCTTGCAGTAGGGGAATACCTGTGCCAGCACATCGGCGCTGGGGCTGTCCAGAGAAATGGGAAGATCCGTCACTTCCTGGATACAGTCGATCATCCATTTGAGCGTCTCCACTTCCTCTGCCTCCGGCACGGAAGCGCAGCAGTCAATAAAGGTAGCGCCGGCTTCCGCCTGAATTCTGGCTCTTTCCTTGATAAATTCCGCATCCCGGCGGGCGATGGCGTCCGCCACAGACGGAATGGAACCGTTAATTTTCTCTCCTATGATAATCATAAAAAAATACCTCCTTATGTAGACCAGTATAACAAATCTGCCTATGTTTCTCTATTTTCAATATTGATGATTTTTCACATGGTTTTTCTACATTTTGTAGAAACCATTTGTTCGATTTATCTTGTGTTATGGAATATTCCGTCGTATAATTTAGATAATTTAACGTCGGTGTACAAGGGACAATACGGTCCCTTGTACACCGACGCCAACGATACCGAAAGAAAAGGAGCAACGATAGTATGAAACTGAGCGCCCGGATCATCCTCTATCATCTCAGACAGAAATACAAAGTAACCGCCTCCCCGGACCTTTCCGCGGATCCCTGCCTGGGATATCCCCTTCTGTGGACCCCGGGGGAAGCATTTCAGCCGGGAAGAATCTACCTGACAGATTGTCCTGACGCCATTTCGGCGGCGGGAGAGCTGACCGATACTCTTCTGCTGGTTTCCTTCCCTTCCGCGTTTTTGTCCGGGGCAGCAAAAACCTCCCATTTGTGCATTTTGGAGGAAGGAACTTCCCTCCAGGAAGCACTGGCTTTCCTTCAGGCTGTTTTTTTCCGGTACAGCAGCTGGAACCAGGAGCTTTTCCAGCTTATGCTGGAGCAGCCCTCCGTACAGAAAATTCTGGAGCAGGCAAAAGAAGTGATCCCCAACCCCATGATGGTGATCGGGCTGGATTTTACCGTGATCGCCTCCCGGGACTATGGCTACAGCCAGTTGCAGGACAGCGTGCTGGGCGCCACCGAGGAAACCCAGGCCCTCATCAATTCCCTGAAATATGATGAAAATTACACAGAGGCGGTGAATTACACCGGTTATTTTCTCTACCCAGGAAACCAGCTGGTGCCCCCTTCCCTGTGCGTCAATATCAGCCCTTTCGGGACGCCGGCCTACCGTTTCCACATTTTTTCAGGGGAAATGCCGCTGGATGACACCTTTGGTTTTCTGGCCCAGTATCTGGCCGGCATGATATCCCGGGTCATGTCCCTGAAATCCGTTTCCCAGCGCCCTGCTTCCCACCCTCTGCACCAGATTTTTCACACCCTGCTGACAGACCCCAAGGCGGATTATGTGGAGATCAGCCGCCAGCTTACGGAAAACCGCTGGCTCTCCTCCCACACCTATCAGTGCGCCCTGATTCGGACCAGTCCCTCCGACCGGAAAAACAGGACTCTCAAATCTATCTGCACCTATGTGGAAAATACCATCCCGGCCTCCTGCGCTCTGGAGCACCGGGAAGATATTGTGGTTTACATCAATCTGGATCTGTGTCCTCTCACGCTGGACGAGTGCTTTCAGAAACTGGCTTTTTTTGTCAGGGACAGTATGCTTATCGCCGGCTACAGCCGGAAAATGCTGGGGCATTTTAACTTTCACCGCCAGTATGTCCAGGCCTTTGCCTCCATCCAGACCGGTTCCCGGATCAATCCCACCTCCTGGATCCACCATTTTAACGATATTGCCCTTCCCTATATGCTGGAACAGATTACCAGAAGCCTGCCGGCCTACATGATCTGCCATGAACGGCTCCTTCAGCTGAAATATCAGGATCAGGACGGCAGCTCACAGCTGTATCAGACCCTGCGCTGCTATCTGGAGAATCAGCAAAGCGCGACAAAAACTGCTGCCGCGCTTTTCATCCATCGCAGTACGCTTCTGTACCGCCTGGAAAAAATCCAGAAATTTCTCCGTTCTGACCTGAGCAGTCCTGACGAACAGCTCTACCTGCTCCTTTCCTTCCATCTGATGGAACAGGAGGATCAGCGGAAAAGATAACAGGCCGTATAGGTAATGGTATCCGGTCCGTGGTAATACTTCATGCCGTTTTTCGTGCAGATATCGTTCACCAGAATCCCGTACGCTTCCAGCGAAGACACTCTCTTATCCGGCTGTCTGCAGGGGGCGTCCGGGTAGGTACAGGCAGCGCACAGGGTACAGGTGCCGCTTCCCAGGGGTAGAAAGCCTGCGTACTCCCCGCTCAGCAAAGCTGCCGTTTCCAGAAACATCTTTTTATGCCTGGCCTCGGTATCCCTGATGCCTTCCCAGTCCATACTGTCCTCCAGTTCCCCCACCGTCTGCACCAGAAAGCCGCCGGCATATTCTTTCAGACGCTGCCGGCACTCCTCAAGGCTTCCGCACCCGGGAGGGCAGGCCCAGTTTTTCCCGTATTTGCCGCAGTTTCCGGTTCTGCACATATCCCGCACTTCATCAAGAGGCTGCAGAGTGGCGGCATCCAGATCTCCCACAAAGGAAAAACCCGCTTTTTCTATGATCTCTCTGGCCTTCTTCAGATCTTTCATCCCATCTCCTCCTCCGGAAATCCCAGTTCATCCACATAGATATCCTGAAAGCCCGGGTCAAGGGCCAGCTCCAGGAATTCCGTCTCCTCCCGCAGGCGAAGACTGTGCTCATATTCCGATACGTTCAGCGCCGCGATCTGAGCCCCCTCCCCGGCTGCGTTTCCGATAGAAGAAATACGGTCTCTCAGTTCTGCCGGCAGCATGCCGATGGCACAGGCGCTGTCCGGATTCAGATAATTTCCGAAAGCTCCCGCAATCATCAGTTTCCGTATCTGTGCCACTTCTGTTTTTCTGTGCAGACACAGACTCCGGATCCCCGCCGCAATAGCCGCCTTAGCCAGCTGCAGTTCCCGGATGTCCTGCTGATTCAGGAACACTCTGTCCGTAAAATAATACGTCTGAGGCAGTCTGCCCGTCTCATCCATAATCCCTGCCTTCAGGAAGCAGGCCGCCGCGTCAAGAAGGCCGGACCCGCAGATCCCTGCAGGCTCTCCGTCTCCGATAACATGAAACTTTATCTTTCCCTCTTCCAGATACACATGGTCAATCGCCCCTTCGCTTCCTCTCATGCCGCAGGTAATCTTGGCGCCCTCAAAGGCGGGCCCGGCGGCTGTGGAGCAGGCTGTCATGCCGTTTCTGTCTCCCAGGACAATCTCTCCGTTGGTACCGATGTCAACCAGCAGGGTAGTCTCCTCCGCCTGGTCCAGCCCGGAGGCCAGAACGCATCCCACCGTATCCGATCCTACAAATCCTCCGATATTGGGCAGCCACAGAAGTTCTCCCTGTGGATGGATACTGATCTGGCAGTCGGAGGCTTTCATGCTGACAGCTTCCGTTACAGCCGGCGTATAGGGAGCCAGCACCAGCGTCTTCGTGGGGATCTCCAGAAACAGATGATGCATGCAGCTGTTTCCTACCATCACGATGCGCACAATCTCCTCCGGCTCTCTGCCGTACCGGCGGGCTGTTTCCTGCAGCAGTTCATTGACCGTCCGGCGGATACATCCGCTTAAAATTTCCGCTCCGTTTTCCATGGCGTAGCTGCACCGGCTTACCACATCCGCTCCGTACTGACGCTGGGGATTCAGTCTGCTGCCTGCCCCCAGCTGCCGGCCGTCTCTGCCGTCCAGCAGATAGACCACCACTGTGGTAGATCCCACATCTACAGCAGCAAGCAGGGGAGCTTCCAGATTTCCTGGAAGCTCCCCCGGAAGAAACCTGATCCGTCTTCCGGTTCCTTTCATCAGTATCTGCGTATGCTCTTTTCCCGTTCTTCCGGTATAAACCACCATATCCCGGTCAATTACAGTACGGCAGGCCAGCACGGTTTCTCCGTCGATCGTCACGCTGCATTTCCCGCAGGTTCCTTTTCCGCCGCAGAAAGCGTCGGGTCTTAACCCGGCCGCAATCTGGGCGTCCAGCACGGTCATCCCCTCTTCGGCCCGGTACTCTGTTTTTTCATCCGCAAATATGATCTGATATGTCATTTCCCGTACACTTCTTTGTTATACTTGTCAATCTCGTCATCAATGATGGGATCTACATGGGGGAACAGGCATCCCGGGCCGCCGTAGGTGATGCAGGGGATGTAATGTCCGCCGGGAGCGTACTCCTGGCAGGCTCTTCTCACCTCTTTGCGGATGGTTTCCTCCGTGGAATCCACCCGGTCCACGATGGATGCGTCAATTCCGCCCATCAGAACCATGCGTCCGTCCAGCTGTTTCTGCAGCTTGGGAATGTCATTCTGGGGCAGTACGCCCTGCCAGATGTCAATGCCCAGTTCTACCATATCCTCCACAATAGGCTCCATAAAGGAATCCGCATGGTGCATAATGATCACGCCCTTATCCTTCATGTACTTGTAGGTCTTGGCATACTGAGGTTTGATAAATTCACGCCAGGTATCCGGGCTTACAAAGAGCTGGTTCTTGGATCCCCAGTCGTCATGGGAGAGCATAATGTCCGGCTCCAGATTATCCACGATCAGCTTCATGTACTGATACCGGTATTCGCCGATAGCATTGCACAGATCCATCATATCTTCCGGCTCCAGCAGGAAGTTCATCAGCATATCTTCAAATCCCATCAGGAAATGGAGACGCTCAAACACACCGGTGGGCATGAAAGCCATAAACAGTTTTCCGCTGGCTTTGATCTCATCCGCCTTTTCCTTAAAGGGTTTCCAAAGCTCCGGATCCGAGCAGTTTTCCAGAAGCTCCGGCATCTTCAGCTGTTCCTTCCACTCGCAGATGTCACTGATCACTTTATTCTCTGCCGTTACATGAGGCATAGCCGCCAGCTGATCCGCTGGCCACAGGATGGTGGTGCCGAAACGGTCTACCAGGGGATCCATGCCGCGGTGACGGTTTCCTCTGATATAATTTCCTGCCGGATTGGGGGGATAAAATACGGTTCCCTCAAACTGCTTCAGCAGTCTCTCCGGCTTTCCGTCTTTTTTCAGTGTCTCCAGGAATATTTCTTTCGCTGTCATGATACTTTGTTCTCCTTTCATTTTCTCTGACTCTTTCAGATTGCCACGCCGAAACGTTCCTTGTTATATTTGTTAATCTCGTCGATTACAATCTCTTCCACATGGGGGTAAATGGTTCCGGGACCGCCGTAGGTGATGCCGGGCCAGTATCCCTTCAGATGGCCGTACTCATTGCAGGCCCGTCTGGTTTCCTTTCTGATCTCTTCCTCGGTGGCATCCTCCCGGTCAATCACGGAATCAATGCCTCCCATGAGAAGCATCCTGTCTCCCACCTTCTCGGAAATCAGAGGAATATTGTTGGTATTCAGCACGCCCTGCCAGATGTCAACGCCGATCTCCGCCATATCCTCCACAATGGGCTCCATGAAGGAATCACCGTGGTGCATCACAATCACGCCCTGGGAATGCAGGTAGCTGTACAGTTTCCGGTAAGGCTCCTTGAAGAACTCTCTCCATACCTCCGGGGACATGAACAGGCTGGTCTTGGAACCCCAGTCGTCATGGGATACGATACAGTCCGGATGCAGATGCTCCACTACCAGCTTCATATAGGTAAGACGGTATTCACAGATCACATCGATCAGCTCGTGCATGGCTTCCGGCTCCAGCAGGAAATTCATCAGCGTATCCTCAAAAGTCATCAGCATGTGGAGCTGTTCAAAAATACCGGTTCCCATCACAACCATGGTTAGGTATTTATCCTGATCAATTTTGCTCTTCGCCTCCAGGGCTTCCTCCCATCCGTCGGAGCACTTTCCGATCAGATCCGGAACCTTCACGTATTTTTTCCACTCGGAAATATCCTGAATCACCTGATTTTCAGGCGTCACATAGGGAATAGCCGCCGGAGCGTCCTCCGGGAATAAAATCAGGGTTCCCCACTGGTCATGGGACGTGGTTCCCCGGATCCGGTTTCCCCGGATCAGTTTGAAGCAGGGATCCCCCGGAATTCCCCGGAACATGGTAAAGGAATTACACAGGCATTCCGGTTTTCCGTCTTTTTTCAGCGTTTCCAGCAGATTTTGCTTTGGCGTAAGCATAGCTCTTTCGTCTCCTTTCTACTTTTTTATTCTCTCCATAATAAAAATGGAGAGCCGCAGATATAAATTTTTTACAGGTTCTGACATGTCTGCCGCATCCAGTCCCGTAATCTCTTTTATTTTCCGCAGTCTGTAAAAGAGAGTGCTTCTCCCCACATACAGCTGGGACGAAGTGGCCACTGTATTCCGCTCATTTAAGATGTAGGTACACAGGGTCTTGTACAGTTCCGTCTTGTTGTCCGCATCATATTTTCTCAGGCGCATCAGCTCCGCGGCGCACAATTCCTCCGGGGCAAATTCCGTGCAGCCAAGATCCGCGATATAATCCACGGCAATATCGCCAAAGGTATAATACCATCTGGTATCATTCCGCTTCCGGCAGTATTCCAACGCCAGGGAAGCCTGCCGGTAATAATGGGAAAGACGGGCAAATTCATGAAACACACTGCTGAAACCGGCTTTAAAAAGCCCGTCCCGCAGAATACCGGCTATATCGGAGGTGTAGTGGTCATTCATGGACAGGTTTATAATAATGCAGATCCTGTTGCTGTCATAGCAGGCCAGGCTCCCCGCCACTTTTGCTTCCACATAGCTGCACACACTGGCAGAGGAACTGGGGCTGCCCTCCCACTCTTCCGCATCCATCCGGATACATACATAGGGGTCGCCCATTTTCCATCTGCACTGGGCGATCCGCTTCTCAACCTCCGGCGGGGAAAACTCCTTTCCCCGGATCATGCCGTCGATCATCTGGTACAGTGTCTTCTTATAAGTTTTTTCCCGATGTCCTCTCCGGGACATGGTCAGCCGGATCAGCCCCGCCAGATATTCCGCGGCCGCAAACTGCCCGGGTTTGAGCGGATGCTCCAGTTCACAGATCACCAGCCGTCCCTCGTACCTTCCGTGGGGATCCCAGATATTGACGTAGATATCCCGGTAGCCTCTCAGCTCCGCAGAGAAAATCTGGGCTTTTTTCGTTGTCAGCGTACTCAGGTACTCTTTATCTGTTTTCAGTTCGTTCAGCTCTTCCAGGGGAGTGATCATAAGCCCCGTCAGCTCATCCTTTTCCCAGGCAATCATGCCCTCCCGCCACACCGGACAGGAAATCACATGGAGCTGGGCGTCATGAACAAACAGGGGATTTTGAAAATAAGGGTAGCTGGCGGCGCAGAGCTCATCCACGCTCCCCTCCCTCATCACAATATTTCTCAGGCTTTCCGCCCAGGCTCTGTGCCTGTGGAATGCCTCCTGGCAGAGATTCATCAGTCGCATCGGATCCGTATTTTCCGGAAACTCCAGAATGGTATGAAATCCATTCTTCCATTCCTCCGGAACCGGCCCCGCTGCCACAAGCGAGCAGTGCCTGTCGGGAACGGGAACCGTTTTCAGTTCTTCCGCTCTGACAATGCAGGCGTACCGGGAGGGCAGTTCCATTCCCGGAAGGTAAAAGCAAATCCCTTCCAGGCACTGCTCATCCTTTCCGGCATAAAACCGCAGACCCGGCACGCTCTCCTCGATCTCATCCGCAAGGAGCTGCAAATTCAGCAAAAATCTTATTTCTTCATCCATGCTCATTTACTGCCGTCGTATCCTTCCTGCTTATGAACGGGAAGCGATCTCAGCAGCATACTGGTTTACTTTATCCTTTGTCAGTCTGAAGCCGAAAATCAGCGCCAGAACCGCGATGATCAGGGCGATTGCCGGGATCACCATAAAGCCGATGCTGATGGCGTTCTTCAGGCCTTCGCTGGCTTCTGAAGCATTAATAGCCGCGCTGAAGCCGCCCATGGCAAGACAGGCGTTGATGATGATGCCGCGGGTCATAATGGAAACCTTCAGGGGCACGTTCTGCAGGCCGCTGATCCATCCGGCCGCGTTCTTGCCGGTCTTCCACTCGCTGTAAACGATGGTATCACCGTACAGAGCCGGTGTGCAGGCATAGGTGATGCCGTAACCGAACATGGCCACGCTCATCAGCACGATAACCAACGTCACGTTATTGTAGAATACATAGGACACGATCAGCAGTACAGCCTGGATGGCCATCACGCCGATGGTGGTGGTTCTGGTGGTAAACTTGTTGCTGAGAGCTTTGCTCAGGTAAGCGCCCACCACGCAGAAAATGTTGGTAACCAGAATGTAGGGCGCCAGCATGCCTTCGTTTCCTGCCACATAGGTAAAGTAGTAGGTGGCAACGCCCATCAGCACGAAGTTGAACATAAACTTCGCCAGGTCCGCAACCAGCAGGGCAATCAGGGGCGGGTTCTGCAGCAGAGCCCGGATCAGGTCCATGCCGCTGGTCTTATCCTTGGCAGCCTTCTTCTCGGCTTTTCCCGCTGTCTCCTGGCTGGTCTGTACCTCCTCATATCCGTCAAACATGCGGAAGTGAGCATAGTAGAGAACTGCCATCACGCAGCCCAGCACAAACGCGGCAGCGCCGTACTGATTCACTTCACCGATCAGTCCCGCCATCACAGCCGCCAGACCGGGTCCCACATAGGAGAACACCACCTTGGACAGGTTTGCCCAGGCCGCTCTGGTGGAAGAAAGCTGAGACCGCTCTTCCGGTGTCTTTCCTGCTACGGAAATCATGGATACGTTGGCCACATAGGCAAAGTTCCAGGCCACATGGCTGGCGATAGCCGCTATGATAATGACAATAGCGGATACCCAGCCGTCTCCCAGTTTAATAAACTGGAACGCGTACAGGAAGGGCACCAGCCAGGGTATCGCCACCAGCCAGGAACGGTAGCGTCCCCACTTCATAGGCTTCACACTGTTCAGGATAGCTCCGTACATCCAGGACAGCACCGCGTCCACCGTACTGGCTATGGTGGTGATCAGGGTTACCATGGCCAGCGGAAACTGGGCCAGGTTTGTCAGAAAGAAATTGAAATGATAACTTTCAATGTTGGACATCAGCGTAAAACCGAAATCTCCTACGCCGTAGAACATTTTCAGCGATTTGCTGAGTCCTGTCTTCTTGGTTTGCTTGTTGCTCATTTTGGACTCTCCTCCTTTTGTTTTGATTGAACATGGTGTTTACCGGCGGTTTTTACAGCAAACTACATATTTTGCACTATATTCCCCGTTTTTTCCGCCCGTATTTCTGCATAAATCACAGTCCTCCATGATTAGAATGTATCATATTTCCTTATACAAAACAATATCAAGAAGCAAATTAGACAGAATTGTCAGTGTGAAAAAAATACGGAAAGCATATGTGTACAATGTGTTCAATCTTCTTTTTTGAACTGTATCTTGAATTTTGACAGCCTGTGACTTATACTAAAAAGCATGAAACCGGGATCCGGCGGTTTTCTGCCGGTTCCCGGCTCTGTCAAGGAAGGAACAGCTCATGAAAAAGATCGATCTTCACACTCATTCCACCAGTTCGGACGGAACTCTTTCTCCCTCCGCCCTGATGGAACACGCTTTCCGCCAGGGGCTTTCCGCCATTGCGCTTACTGACCACGACAATCTGGACGGAATGGAAGAAGCGTCTGAAGCAGCGAAAGCTCTGGGCATAGAACTGGTGGCAGGCATAGAATTCTCCACCATTTTCCAGGACAGGGACATCCATATCCTGGGTCTGGAGGTAAACCGGACGTTTCCCCCTCTCCTGTCAGAACTTTCCCGTATCCAGGAAGAACGCCGGGAGAGAAATCAGCGGATGATTGACAGGATGGCAGCGGACGGAATCCGGATATCATGGGAGCAGATGGAGGCCTGTTTTGGCGGCCGATTGTGGACCCGGGCCCATTTTGCCAGATATCTGGCGGATCACGGTTATGTGGAAGATATGTGGGACGCTTTCCATACTCATATCGGAGAAGGCTGCCCCTACTATGTGCCCAGAGAAAAGGTTTCCCCTTTCCGGATTACGGAACTGATTCGCAGGGCAGGCGGAATTCCCGTCCTGGCCCACCCCTTCCAGTATAAATTTGAAGAGGAAACTTTGGAAAACCTGGTTCTCTCCCTGAAGGATGCCGGTCTGGCAGGCATTGAGGCCATTTACTCGACCCACACGCCCCGTCAGGAACAGCAGATCCGGGCTCTGGCAGACAGGACGGGCCTTAAGATATCCGGCGGTTCCGACTACCACGGAGCCAACAAACCGGATATTGAGCTGGGTATCGGAAGGGGAAATCTGCGCATTCCCTACGAAATTTTGGAACAGCTGCGCAGCGCGGTAAGATAGGAGGAAGTATGACATTTCGGGAACGTTACATGGCGGGAGACGCCGATTTTGATGAGATTTTTGAACTAACCGACCAGTGGAACTTCGGGGATGATCCCTGCACGCTCCGGGAATTTCTGGGGCTGACCGCTGAGGAGGAAGACATCTGGATTTCCCAGAGCGATGAAGCCCTTGAAGAATATATGGAGCAGGAAAAAAAGCGTAAGATTTTCTTTACCGATCTGGACGGCACTCTCCTGAACGATCAGAAGGAAATCACGGAAAAAAACCGGAAAGCCCTGGATGCCATTCGCCGTCAGGGTCATATTGTGGTTATTTCCACCGGCCGGGCTCTTCCAAGCGCCCTAAAGCAGGCCAGAAGGCTGAAGCTGATGGGAAAAGGCTGCTATATCATCTGCTATAACGGCGGACAGATCTATGATACTGAGCACGAAAAACTGATTTTTCAGAAAGCCGTTCCCATGGAACTGGTTCGGTCTGCTTTCGACGATGCAAAGCAGTTTGGCATTGCCATTCAGACCTATACAGACACCCATGTTGTCACAGAGCAGGATAATGACAGCCTCCATCAGTATGTCCGGATTCAGCAGCTTCCCTATCTGGTGGTAGATGATGTGGTAAAAGCCCTGGAGCATGAACCCGCCAAGGTATTGGCCCTGGATTATCAGAACCCCGGGCGGGTTACGGAATTTCGCCAGTACATAACGCCCCGATACCAGGGAAAACTGGACATCTACCTTTCTCATCCCGCGCTTCTGGAGCTTGTCTCTCCGGGAGTCAACAAGGGAAATGCGGTTCGGTTTCTCTGTCAGTATCTCTCCATTCCCATTGAGCGCTCTGTAGCGGCCGGGGACGCGGAAAATGATCTGACCATGATCCAGGCCGCCCATGTGGGGGCCGTTATGTGCAACGGCGAACAGCTCCTGAAAGACCATGCCGATTATATCACCTCTGCCGACAACAACCATGACGGCGTGGCGGAAATTCTGGAACGGTTTATTCTCTGACAGACAGAAAGCAACCGTAGTTTTTACATTTTCCCCGTCTTGGCATCAAAAAGGAGGATGTCACTCCATCATGAATTTCATGATTTCGTGACATCCTCCTTTTTGTCATTTATTTCTGTCTCGTCTTTTTGTTTTTATTCCGGCCGCCTTATCTTCTGCGTCTCTTCACCACTACTACCACCAGGATCACAATGATGATCAGCGCGGCAGCGGCTATCACTGCCATCTGCCAGATGGGAGTGGCATCTCCGGTCTGAACAGACAGAGCGTTTACCACGTTGAAGGTGACGGACTTGGTATCTGTGGTTCCGTCTGCCACCCAGTTGTTTCCGTCAAACACATCCTTTGCGTAAGTAACGCTCAGCGTGTACTGTCCCACTGTGGTGATCTGCATCCGAACGCTGTATCCGGAGCTTGCGGAATTCCAGCTTCCCGTCACGCCTCCGATCTGATAACCGGTAGGTCTGTAGCGGTAATCTCCCGGGTTGGGGTTGGAGTTATCCATTCCGTTTCCTACCGCTGTGAAGGAGAGCTCCGTTCCCCGCAGGTACTCTCCGCCCTGCTCAATATTGTCAATCCGGTTGTAATCCGGAGAAGGACCGTCTTTATAAGTCGCTTCCACCGTCACATCCGCCGCCGGCATGGTGATGCTGGAATAGTACCGGTCAGCTGCGGCCACCGCGCCGCTCTTGCTGGTAACCACCCAGCCCGCGAACACTTTTCCGCTGGCAGGATAGTTGGCCGTCAGGTCGATGGTCTGTCCCATGGTATAGGTGCCGCTTCCGCTTCCGTTCTTTACCGTCAGCGTATAGGGGATCATCTCATATTCCGCTTTTACCTGAACCGGTTCCGCGTTCATGGTAAAGCCGGTAACATCCGATCCGGCGTCATCCAGTGTCACGCTTCCGGTAATCACGGTCCACTTTTTAAATCTCTGGCCTTCGGGAGCATCGTTCGCCTGGATTTCAACGTACTCTCCCTCGCTGTAAGTGCCGCTTCCGCTTCCGTTGATTACCTGTACCTGGTTGTATTCCAGTTCTTCATAAACAGCTTCAACCGTTACGGAGGAGTTCGGCATGATAAAGGTGCCGGACAGATAATCTGTATCCAGTTCGCTCACGGCAATCGCCTGGCCGCTGTCGTCTCTCGTTACGTTCCACCCGGTAAACACCAGGTTTTCATACTCTGCCGCCGTTACGGTGATGGTGGCTCCTGCCTCAGCGTAATACTGGTTTCCCGCGCCGTCCCCTTTGTCAGCCACGGCGCCGCCGCTGCTTACCAGCACGTCTTCCGGGTCAAAGGATACAAGGTAGGTGACAGGATCCGCCTGGGCCTGCTGCTGGGTCTCCGTCTCCGGCTCCTCCAGCACTTCCGGTTCTTCCGTCTCGGTCTCGGCAGGCTCGGTCTGCGCGGCGGTCTCGGTCTGAGGCTCGGCAGGTGTGTCAGGTGTCTGCGCACCGCCCTCTGTAACCGCTTCTGTCTCCGTTGCGGGCGCCTCCGTCTCGATTATCGGCTGCGTCTCAGCCGCAGGCTGTGTCTCCGTTTCAGGCGCCTCTGTCTCGGTTGCCGGCTGTGTCTCCGTCTGAAGCTCCGTCTCGCCCCCGGCTTCCGTTTCTGTCTCTGTTTCAGTTTCTGTCTCTGTTTCAGTTTCTGTCTCAATGGCAGCATAGCCTGCGGAAATCAGAACATCGGACTCCGGCATAATAAAGCTGGCTTCCGGATTTGCGGGATCGCTCAGCTGAATATTTTCCGGCGCGGTCCAGCCGGCAAACTCCATGCCTTCCGGTGCGCTATCCGCCCATACGGTAACCGTAGCGCCGGCCTCATAGGAACCGCCGCCCTGTCCGTTTTCCACCGTTACCTCATAAAGCGCCGGAGGAAGAATGGGATCACCGCTGCCGTTTTCTTCCTGATTTTCACTCTGGGAGGTCTCCGTCTGAGGCTCTTCACCGGACGTCTCCTCCGGGGTGTCAATCAGAATATCCTGATCCTGTGTATACTGGGCTGTCACGGTCACCGGAGCCGCCGGCATGGAAAACGTAGTGGAAGCAGCGGAAGCATCCGCGAACCACACCGCATCCGTATCAGCAGTCCAGCCGGCAAATGTCATTCCCTCCTGGCTGTCCGCCGTAATCGTCACCTCGTCGCCGGGATAGTAGCTTCCGCTTCCCTGGCCGTTCACAACTGTCACCGCATAGGCAGTGGTAAGAAGTTCCTCTTCCCCGCCGATGACAACCGGATCTGTTTCACCCGGCTGCTGTGTCTGTCCGGGATCCTGAATCTGTACCGGCTCTGTAGCCTCCGTGGCTTCGGTTGCCTCCGTGGGATCTGTCGCCTCTGTGGGCTCTGTACCCTCTGTAGGTTCTGTCGCCTCTGTAGTCTCAATAATCTCTGTAGGTTCTGTCGCCTCTGTGGGCTCTGTAGCCTCCGTAGGTTCCGTTGCTTCGGTTGCCTCCATGGGCTCAGTGGCCTCTGTAGGTTCTGTGGCTTCGGTTGCCTCTGTAGCCGGCTCTGTCTGGGCATCCGCGTACACGGCGGTAAGGATCACCCCGGCCTCGGTCATTGTAAAGTTCGTCTCCGAAGCGGTTCCGTCCGTCAGGGTAATGTTGGCGCTTTCAATCTCCCAGTGGTCAAAAACCTTTCCCTCCTGCGGAGCCTGCGCCGTCACCGTCACATCCGTTCCAGCCGGATAGCAGGCCACATCTTTGGACACATCGCCGGTCTCCTCGGTCGTATCCTTCGGCTGATAATGATTGGACAGATCCGTTCCGTCGGTTCCGGTAACCTTGCTGGTGCCGCCCTTTACCGTCAGCACATAGCCGGCAGGCTCCAGCCAGAGTCCTCCCTGCTCCCCTTCCATACCGCTCATGCTATAGGCCTGATCGGTCGTATTATTGGTCCAGGAACCGCTGGAAACATCCTGTTCCGTTCCGTCAGGTCCCAGATATACCGGCGCAATTCCCGATACGCTGTCTCCCGGGAAAAGTATCTTTCCGCCCACGTCCTCTGTCTCCACAGAGAACTGGTTTGCCGCCATGGCCTGTGCGCCGGCGCCCAGGACCATGGAAGCGCTCAGAAGCACTCCCATCCATTTTCTCATTCTCTTCTTCATAGTCCCATCCCCTTCTGCATAGATGTATTTTGTATTGCCTTTTCTTCTGCCTTGAGTATAGCATAGAGCCTTTCAAAGTACAATTAAGGGTTTCTTAACTTTTCTCGAATAAAAAGCGGTACATGCTTAAGGTTCCGGGACATACCGTCCGGAGCCTTATGATCCTTTAAATTTCTGTCACTTCAGGCTCATATGTCTTTCTATGGGTACCTTAAAAATGAGCGCAAAAATACCACCGGCCATTTCTGGCTGGTGGGATGGATAATCTATATTTGCTTAACCAAAAGACTGTTGGCGGGTGTGCCCTTTCCCGCATTTCTTTTGACCCCAAGGGTGCGTAGCAGCACAATCTCTACTTCAACAATCTTTTGGGTAAAGCCTTAATATTATATTTCCATTATAGGCTAATTATGCCTTTTTGTAAAGGGTTCCATTTTTTTCTATAAGTTTTCTAAGATTACGTTCGCGGATGCGGTAGAATGTCATAACAGAATTTTTTAATTTGCTGTCATCCGTCTCGAGAACAACTCGAACCACTACATTCAAATTTGTATCTGGCAATCGCTTAATCATGAAGACAGTTCCCTCATGTTTAATATCTTTTATGATAAAATCCGGCGAAGTAACACTCTTAACACCAAATCGCTCAAATAACTCATAATCTTCCGGATGCCTAACTTTTATATGGTGAAGTCTTTCATTCGTCACTATAATTTCATCCGTTTGAATTTTGCCAAATTCTTCTGAAAGAATGTCAATGTTAATTCTCCCCAGGCTCCGTATTTCCGCCATATCGGCAACCTCTTTCGTATCTGATACATTTGTGGTTTATCGAAAAGAGGATGCGGTTCAATCACAGATTTCATGATTTTGCAGCATCCTCTTTATGATAATAATCTTTTCAGGTAAGCAGGACGATAAGCCGGGTTATGTCGTGAATGGTCATCTATCCAGACCTGCTGTCGCCAGCAGGTTCCAGCGACCTACCTAAAGCTGACGGGCCGCCATATGCTTTGTTTCGGTCTTGCTTCGGATGGGGTTTACATGTGCCCTCCCCGTTGCCGGGGAAGCGGTAGTCTCTTACACTGCCCTTCCACCCTTACCGGCCCCAGGCCGGCGGTACATTTCTGTTGCACTGTCCTTGGAGTCGCCTCCACCGGATGTTATCCGGCATCCTGCCCTGTGAAGCCCGGACTTTCCTCGTCTGGCACCTTTCGGCCTGCCAGCCGCGACCATTTATCCTACTTACGGTTTCTGATTTTAGCATAAAAAAGAGAAAAGTCAAGTTTCTCTCCCCGTTTTCCCATCGGCCTACACGTCAAAGCAGCTTCCCCCGATAAATTCCCGCACCAGGGAATTATTGGGGATATGATCCGCCGGTATGGGGACAAAATAATCCAGAAACTTCAGCAGCCTTTTGGCCTCCACAAATTCCGGCTGGTCCCGGCCGATGCCGAACAGCAGCGGCTCTGCGTAAATCTTCAGCACTGCCAGCTCATAGATCAGGGCGGAATTAAACATCACATCCGCGCTTTCCTGATAGGGAAAAATGTACTGCTCCTCCCCTCTGCGCACAGAAGGCCACATGGCGATGGTCTGGGCCGCGGAAGCTCCCCTGGTACGGGCGTCCCGCACCAGACGGCGCAGCAGCCTGCCGTCGGTAGTGGAAATCCGGTTGTGCTCATCCACATTCAGCTGGGTCAGGGCGCTCAGATAGATTTTATACTTGCTCTGTGCCGGAAGCCCGTAGGAGAGCTGATCATTCAGCCCGTGTATTCCCTCTATCACCAGGATATCATTTTTCCCCATCTGAAGAGAATTTCCCTTGTACTCCCTTTTTCCGGTCTTAAAGTTGAAAGTGGGCAGTTCTACCCGCTCCCCCGCCAGCAGGCGGCTCATATCCTCATTAAACTGCTCCCGGTCAATGGCCTCCAGACATTCAAAGTTATAATTTCCATCCGCATCCTTCGGCGTTTTTTCCCGGTTTACAAAATAATTGTCCATGGGAATGGGATGGGGCCTCAGCCCGTAAACGGACAGCTGGGTGGAAAGCCGGTGAGAAAAGGTGGTTTTCCCCGATGAGGAAGGGCCTGCGATCATCACCAGCTTTTTCTCCGGATGGGAGGCGATTTCCTCCGCAATCCGGGCCAGCTGTTTTTCATGGTAGGCCTCCTGGGTGAGAATCAGCTCCTTTGTCTCCCCGGCCACCACCTTGCGGTTTAAGTCTGCCACGGAAAAGATATCCAGCGTCTCCCCCCACTTCAGGGAATGATTCTGAACATGAAACAGCTTTTCCATGGGCTTAAATTCTTTCACCCGGCCGGGTTCTTCCCGGGAAGGCAGACAGAGCACAAACCCTTCCTGATACAGCTTCAGGTCAAACAGATTCAGACAGGAGGTATCCGGCACCATGTAGCCGTAATAATAATCTTCAAATCCTCCCATGCTGTACACATTCGTCTTGGAAACCCTGCGGTAACAGAACAGCTGCTCTTTGTCGTACATATGATGGCTGTGAAACAGCTCCACCGCTTCCCCCGTATCCATAGTTCTCTTCTCGATGGGGATAGCCTGCCTGCACAGCTGCTCCATATACAACTTTACTTTTTCCAGAAATTCCGCTGTAAGAGGCACCTCTCCCTGCATGGTACAGTAAAGGCCGCCGCTCACCGCGAAATGAATCCGAACCTGATAATTTTCCCCGTGGCCCAGCACATTGTGAATGGCCTTCAGCATCATCAGACACATACTTCTGCGGTAGGCGTTGTAGCCTGCTGTGTCCTCTATCGTCATAAATCTGACCCTGGCCTTATCCTTCGCCTTCCGATACAGCTCTCTGAGGCGGTTATCTGCCAGCACAAGCAAAATCCTGTTTTTCTTCGTATGCTGGTACTGCTCTGCCAGCTCCCGGTATGTAATCCCCCGGGGGAACTGTTTCTTCTCGCCATCAATCTCCAGGGTAATCTGAGATCTTTCTTCCTTCATCCCCATTCCCTCCTTGCATACTCCTGCGCCGTTTTCATAAATCTAGGCAAAGGCAAACGGCCAGTCTCCCCGCTCCGCCTTTACCTCCAGTTCGGGAAAGGTTTCCCGCAGATACGATTCCATATCTTCCACAAACACATGCTCCAGTCCGTAATGGCCCGCGTCGATGATGCAAAGCCCCTGATCCGCCGCGTCAATGCCGTCGTGATGCCCGATATCTCCCGTAATGTAAACATCCGCCTGCTTTTCAAAAACCCGGGGAAGGAGACTTTTCCCGGATCCCGGGCAGAGGGCGGCCCTGAACACTTCTTTGCGGGGATCTCCGAAGATCCGCACCTGTCCCAGCCCGAAAGCCCGTTTCACCTGGGCGCAGCATTCCTCTGCCGTCATCCGGCGGGGCAAAAAGCCTGCGGTTCCGATTCCCCGGCTGACGCCGTCCGCCCTTTCTTCCGTCACCTCCAGAATCTCCGTCTCCTGAAGCTGGAGCCGGCGGCTGCAGATCTCTCCCATCCGGCAGACGTCATAATTGGTGTGCATGGCATAATGAGCCAGATGATGTTCCGCCATCTTCAAAATTTTTTCCCCATGAAAATCATCCGCGTTTACTTTCCGAATTCCCTCCATCATAAGCGGATGATGGGTAATCAGAAGGTCCGCGCCCCAGGCAATGCTGTGGTCAATCACCTGTCTTGTGGCGTCCAGGGCCAGATAAACCCGTCTGACGCAGGCGTCCCTTCTGCCCACCTGCAGTCCGGGATTGTCCCAGCTCTCCGCCGCCCGGAGAGGAATTTCTTTCTCCAGAAAATCTGTCAGTTCACCGCACTTCATATCTATTCCTTCCCTTCTTTTTCTATTCCGTCTTCCGGCATCCTTCCGTTTCCCGTTTTGCAAAAAAGGAAAGCGCTCTGCCGTTTTCTTCCAGCGCCTCCAGAAGCTCCTGCCGCCGTTCCCGGGCGTTTTGGGCTCCTCGGCTTTCAATCTGGGCCAGGATCCCTTTTTTTCGCTCCCTCTCTTTTTGCAGATACCGCAAAAGCACCGGGTGCCTGTTCTGAAGCAGCAGAGGGCCGTAAAGGGCTTCCTCCGGGCGCAGATGCCCGGTTTTTCCTCCCCAAACCGCCCGGAACATGGGATAATATTTCCCTTCCTCTTCCACCATATCTTCCCGTTCAATACAATATCCCCGGTCAGCAAGCCAGTTTCTCACTCTGGCTATTTCCGACTGGGGCTGCAGAACCAGCTCCTTCAAAGACGGCAGAATCCGGAAGCCTTCCTCCAGGATCCGGATGGTAAGGGCGCCTCCCATACCGGCTATCACCACCGTATCCGCTTCTCCCGCTTCTATTTCCCTCAGACCGTCTGAAAGTCTGGTCTCAATCTTTTCCTCCAGGCCATGCTCCCGGATATGCTCCCTGGCCCTCTCAAGGGGACCTGCGTTTACATCCATGGCTATTCCATGGGGGATCAGGCCCTGTTCCATCAGATAAATCGGTATGTATCCGTGGTCAGTGCCCACATCGGCCAGCCGGTTTCCCGGCGTCACCAGACCTGCCACAGCGTATAGTCGTCTCGATAATTCCATTTTTCTTCCGCTCTTCTAATCCAGATAATCTCTCAGTTTCCTGCTTCTGCTGGGATGGCGCAGCTTTCGCAGCGCCTTTGCCTCTATCTGCCGGATTCGTTCCCGGGTCACATGGAAACGGTCTCCCACTTCCTCCAGGGTGTGTACTTCCCCGTCCTCCAGTCCGAATCGAAGGGAAAGGACCTGCCTCTCCCGCTCTGTCAGCGTCTCCAGCACCTCCGCCAGCTGGCTGCGCATCATGCGGCAGGAAGCCTCCTCGGAAGGAGGCGGGAATACCATGTCCGCCATAAAATCTCCCAGATGGGCGTCCTCCTCATCTCCCACCGGCGCTTCCAGGGACACCGGTTCCATCATAATCTTCAGAATCTCCGCCACCTGCTGCCCCGGCATCTGCATCAGCCCCGCCAGCTCCTCCACAGAAGGCTCCCTGCCCAGATTCTGGGCCAGCCTGCGGGACATTTTCCGCATACGGTTTACGGTTTCCACCATATGCACCGGAATGCGGATGGTTCTTCCCTGGTCCGCGATGGCCCTGGTAATGGCCTGGCGGATCCACCAGGTGGCGTAGGTGCTGAACCGGTACCCTTTCTGGTAGTCATACTTGTCCACCGCTTTCATCAGCCCCAGGTTTCCCTCCTGGATCAGATCCGGGAGCAGCATGCCTCTGCCCACGTACCGTTTGGCAATGCTCACCACCAGCCTCAGGTTGGCTTCCGCCAGCCGTTTGGCAGCCTCGCCGTCCCCCGTCCGGATCCTCCGGGACAGTTCCATCTCTTCCTCCTGGCTCAGCAGAGGGACCTTTCCGATTTCTCTTAAATACATATGCACCGGATCTTCGCTGGAGACGCCTTCCGGCCCCATCAGTTCCTCCATGCGCTTCTCCTCCGGCAGCTTCAGCTTTTCTGATACCATAGGGATTTCCTCCTTATGGCATAAGTGTTGCCCTATTACAGAGAAATATGCAGTTTTTCCAGGGCCTGAAGTTTTCTTTTTTTCTCGATCATCCGCTGCAGCGCCCCCATATCTGTGGGATCCAGCTTGCTGTTCTCCCTCTCGAAAGAGGCCT
>DVOS01000030.1 GCA_018713435.1 Candidatus Merdiplasma excrementigallinarum | reverse complement strand
GGAAAACCTGTCAGCACGGATAAGAGATACAGTCCCAGAAGGAGCCGTATTTCATTTGCAAAAAGATAAGAGAAAAATATAAGCCGTTCCATCATATATGCGCCCCCCAGAACCGGTTAATCGTTTCCTTTACATCCTGCAGATGAGAACGGCTGACGGGCAGCTGTTCCCCGTTTTTCAGGATAACCATGCTGCCGCTGATTTTCATGATCTGGATGAGATTGACGATATATCCCCGGTCAATGAAGATAAATTCCGGCGCGTTCAATTCCGCGAATACCTGCTGCAGGCTTTTGCGCACCTTTGAAGTTCCCCTGCCGGATACGATACAGGCATTTTTGCCGTCCCGCCGGATATAGAAGATATCTTTGTATGGTATTTTCTCCATGGTATTTCCGGACCGGATGGCGTATTCCTGACCGGACTCCAGCTCAATCAGACGGGCCGCGTCCGTCACTGCGGCGGACAGCTTCTCTTCCAGACAGCTTTTTGGCACATAGCGGAAGATGGACAGCTCAAAGGCGTCGATGGCGTACTCGGTGTGGGAGGTGACAAAAACAATCCGGACGTCGGGAAGAAACCTTCGGATCTGTCCGGCAAGCGCCATGCCGTCTATGCCCGGCATCTCGATATCCAGGATAATCAGATCGTAGAAATATTGGTCATCGGCTATGTCAGCCAGCAGATTCCGGCTTTGAGAATACAGGGTTATTTCGTGGCTGATGCCCTGGGAGCGGAGGCTGGCTCTGCATATTGTTTCATTCCGCGCGGCGGCGTCTGTTTCATCATCGCATATGGCGATCCTTACCATGACGGTATCCTCCTGTTCTTAAAAAAACGGGAAATTTGCCCGATCTTTTATGAATGCTATTATAATTCTTTTGTCTTCGCATGGAAAGAGAGATTTTTTGCCGGAAGCTTCAAAACAGACAAAATATCTTTATTTTTCAGTGGCAGATGCGGGCGGGATGTGCTATGATACAGAAGAATAGATGAGCGAAGGAAATCTTGTCACCAGACAGGATTTTTTCTTTGGCACCGGATGGAGGGCAGGATTTGAAGATGAGAGACAGGATATGCGTCGGCAGCAGGGAAAGCCGGCTGGCCGTGATACAGAGCCGGATCGTGATGGAGTATATACAGAGGAACAATCCGGGGATGCAGGTGGATCTGCTGACCATGAAAACCACCGGGGACAAGATCCTGGACCGGACTTTGGATCAGGTGGGAGGAAAAGGGCTTTTTGTGAAGGAACTGGACAAAGCCCTGCTGGAGGGCCGCAGCGATCTGTCGGTGCACAGCCTGAAAGATATGCCCATGGAACTGCCCCAGGAGCTTCCCATTCTGGCTTTCTCCAAAAGAGAGGATCCCCGGGACGTGCTGGTTCTGCCGGAAGGCCGGGAGAAGATGGATGAGAGCCTGCCCATCGGCTGTTCCAGCAGACGGCGGGTGCTGCAGCTGCAGGAACTGTTTCCGGACAGGCGGTTTGAACCGGTGCGGGGAAATTTGCAGACCAGGCTGCGCAAGCTGGAAGAGGGAAAGTACGGGGCTTTAATTCTGGCGGCGGCGGGACTGAAGCGCCTGGGACTGGAACAGCGCATTCACCGGTATTTTACTGTGGATGAGGTGATACCGGCGGCGGGGCAGGGAACCCTGGCGGTTCAGGGACGGGCCGGGGAGGATGTAAGCTTTCTGGCTGGCTTTGAGGATGCGGCTAACCGGATCGCCTCCCTTTGCGAGCGGGCCTTTGTAAGAGAACTGGACGGCGGATGCAGTTCACCGGTGGCCGCTTACGCCCAGGTGCAGGGAGAGGAAATCCTGCTGCGGGGCCTGTATTATGAAGAGGAGACCGGAAGATACCGGAAGGGATGCGCAAGAGGAAATGCCCGGGAGCCGGAGCAGCTGGGGAAACGGCTGGCGAAGGAGCTGAGAGACGGTTTGGCCGGACAGGAAGGAGAGAAAGCAGATGGCAGGTAAGGTTTGGCTGGTAGGCGCAGGGCCGGGAGATCCCGGGCTGTTTACCCTGAAAGGACGCAGCGTGCTGGAAGCGGCTGACGTGGTGGTGTATGACGCCCTGGTAGGCCAGGGAGTGCTGGGAATGATCCCTCCCCGGGCAGAACTGATTAACGTGGGAAAGCGGGCCAGCAATCACACCATGCCCCAGGAGCAGATCAATCAGGTGCTTCTGGAGGAAGCCCGGAAAGGAAAACAGGTAGTGCGGCTGAAGGGGGGAGATCCCTTCCTCTTTGGGAGAGGCGGCGAGGAGCTGGAACTGCTGGTAAAGGAGAACATTCCCTTTGAGGTGGTGCCGGGAGTGACCAGCGCCGTGGCGGTGCCCGCCTACAACGGCATACCGGTCACCCACCGGGATTACTGCTCTTCCCTGCACATTATTACGGGACATAAGCGGCAGGGAGAACCCTACAACATTGATTTTCAGGCGCTGGTGCGCACCGGCGGGACCCTGGTGTTTCTCATGGGCGTATCCGCCCTGGGCGATATATGCCGGGGACTGCTGGAAGCCGGCATGGAAAAGGATATGCCGGCAGCTCTGCTGGCCAGGGGCACCACCGCCGGACAGAAGCGGATTGTGGCCGCCGTGTCCACCCTGGAGGCGGAGGTAAAGCAGCAGGGAGCCGTTACGCCCGCCATTATCGTGGTAGGAAAAGTGTGCGCCCTGGAGAAGGAATTTTACTGGTATGAGAGGAAGCCTCTGGCGGGAAAGAAGATTCTGGTAACCAGGCCCAGGGAGCTGTCCTCCCAGATGGCGGATAAGCTGCGCAGGCGGGGGGCGGAGGTTCTGGAGCTTCCGGCGATCCGGACGGTGCCGATCTGTCCGAACCCGGCTCTGGAAGACTGCCTGGAGAGAGGGCAGACTTATGACTGGATCGTGTTTACCAGTCCTACGGGAGTACGGGTGTTTTTTGAACGGCTGATGGAGCGATATGATGTGCGCAAAATTGCCGGCGCCCGCTTTGCCGTAATCGGCAGCGGAACGGCAAAGGCCCTGAAAGAAAAAGGCTTTGAGGCGGACCTGATGCCGGACGTGTACGACGGAGCCAATCTGGGAAGGACTCTGGCAAAGCAGTGCCGGCCCGGAGAGCGCATCCTGATTCCCAGAGCGGCCCTGGGGACCAGAGAGCTGATACGGGAACTGGAGACGGTGCCGGACCTTACGTTGGAGGATATCCCTATCTACGAGACAGAATATGAGACATCGCCTCTCATCGATGAAAAGAAGGAGTTTGAGAACGGGGAAATCGATTACGCCGTATTTACCAGCGCCTCCACCGTGAGAGGATTTGCCCGGGCCGTGGAGGGCCTGGATTTTTCAAAAGTAAAAGCGGTGTGCATCGGCGCTCAGACCCGGGCTGCGGCGGAAGAACTTGGCATGAAGACCTGGATGTCTCAGAAGGCCACCATGGATTCCGTGGCAGAACGGCTGGAGGAACTGGTAAGAATGGAAAAGTAAAAAACCTGACAGAAGGAGAGGATAGAGATGGAACTGGTGAAAAGACCGAGAAGAATCAGAGGAAAGGAAACGCTGCGGAGAATGGTGAGAGAGACCAGAATGGATAAGTCATCCCTGATTTATCCCATGTTCGTGGTGGAGGGAACCGGCATTAAGGAGGAGATCCCTTCCATGCCGGGCCAGTACCGCTGCAGTGTGGACTGCCTTTCCCGGGAGTTGGAGACGGTGCTGCAGGCGGGAGTGGACAAAGTGATGCTTTTTGGCATTCCGGATCACAAGGATGAAGCGGGAAGCGGCGCCTATGACGAGAACGGAATCGTACAGAAGGCCCTGCGGGAGGCAAAAAAGAATTTCCCGGAGCTGTATCTGATTACGGACGTATGTATGTGTGAGTATACCTCCCACGGCCACTGCGGCGTGCTGCGGGGAGACTATGTGGACAATGATCCCACCCTGGAACTGCTGGCCAGAACGGCCCTGTCCCATGTCCAGGCAGGGGCGGATATGGTGGCTCCCTCGGATATGATGGACGGCAGAGTGGCCGCCATCCGTCAGAAGCTGGACGAGAGGGGATTTGTGGAGGTTCCCATTATGTCCTACGCGGTGAAATACGCCTCCTCTTTCTACGGACCCTTCCGGGACGCGGCGGAGAGCGCTCCTGCCTTCGGAGACCGGAAAAGCTACCAGATGGATTACCACAACAGGAAAGAGGGGCTGAAGGAAGCTCTCCTGGATGTGGAAGAGGGAGCGGATATCATCATGGTAAAACCGGCCATGTCCTATCTGGATATTGTGCGGGAAGTGGCGGACACGGTGAATCTTCCTGTGGCGGCCTACAGCGTCAGCGGAGAATACGCCATGGTGAAGGCGGCGGCCTCTAAGGGATGGATCGAGGAGGATAAGATTGTCTGTGAGATGGCAGCCTCCGTTTACCGGGCGGGAGCCGGCATTTATCTCACCTATTTTGCCAAGGAACTGGCCGGCTATATGGATGAAGGGAGAATCGGATGATGACCAGATCAGAAGAACTGTTTGAACGGGCCAGAAAGTGCATTCCCGGAGGCGTGAACAGCCCGGTCAGGGCCTTCGGCTCTGTGGGGGAAACGCCCCGCTTTATTACAAAGGCGGACGGAGCCTGGATGTTTGATGAGGATGGAAATGAGTATCTGGATTTTGTAGGTTCCTGGGGGCCCATGATCCTGGGACATAACCAGCCGGATGTGCGCAAAGCTGTGGAGGAAGCCGTGAAAGAGGGGCTGAGCTTCGGAGCGGCCACCCGCCGGGAGGTGGAGATGGCAGAACTGATCTGCCGGATGGTGCCTTCCATTGAGATGGTCCGGATGGTAAACTCCGGCACGGAGGCTGTGATGAGCGCTGTCCGGACAGCCAGGGGCTACACGGGAAGAAACAAGATTGTAAAATTCACGGGATGCTACCACGGACATTCAGACGCCATGCTGGTAAAAGCCGGTTCCGGCGTAATGACCCAGGGGATTCCGGACAGCGCGGGCGTTCCCGCCGGCTGTACGGAGGATACCCTTTCCGCTGTGTACAACGACCTTGGAAGCGTGGAAGCTCTTTTTGACGCCAACCGGGATCAGATCGCGGCTGTGATTGTGGAGCCGGTGGGAGCCAACATGGGAGTGGTGCCCCCGGAGAAAGGATTTCTGGAGGGGCTGCGCAGCCTGTGCACGAAAAACGGAGCCCTGCTGATTTTTGACGAGGTGATTACAGGCTTCCGGCTGGGGCCTGACGGAGCCCAGGGATATTTCGGGGTAACGCCGGATCTGACCACCTTTGGAAAGATTATCGGCGGCGGCATGCCGGTGGGAGCCTACGGGGGATCCAGACAGATCATGTCCATGGTGGCACCGGCAGGACCGGTGTACCAGGCCGGCACGCTGAGCGGAAACCCTGTGGCCATGGCGGCGGGTATGGCTCAGCTGACCATACTGAAGGAGCATCCGGACATTTATAAAAAGCTGAATGAGACGGGAGACTGGTTTTTCGCGGAAGTGAAGACTATATTGCGGGAAGCGGGACTTCCCTGGCAGGTGAACCATGTGGGATCCCTGGGTTCCATCTTCTTTACCCCGGAGCCGGTGAAGGATTACGCATCCGCCAAAACCTCTGACGTAATGAAATACGGAGAATATTTCCGCTATATGCTCTCCCACGGTATTTATCTGGCGCCGGCTCAGTTTGAAGCCATGTTCCTTTCCGCCGCCCATACCAGGGAGGATCTGGAAAATACGCTGGATGTGCTGCGGGCCTTTGCCAGACAGAAAAAGAAACTCTGAGGATTTGAAAACTGCCCGGGTCCGGGGGCTTACCGGATCGTTCCGGTGACCACACCCAGCTTGACCCAGTGCGTCAGATCCGCCACGTTGTCATTATCAATACTGTATGTTCTGCCCCTGCCGGTCAGGGGCAGAAGTTTTGTGTAGCGGTCCTCTTCTTTTACCCGACGGAAAACCATGCGGACGCGGCCCTCGTCCTTCCAGGCATAGGCGCCGATATCCCCGTCCTCCGGGTCGTCGTTTCGGATCAGCAGAATGTGTCCTTTCAGGTAAAGCGGACTCATCCGGTTATCCGGAAGCCGGAAACCGAAATAGGACATGCCTTCCGCGAAGGAGCTGCGGAAACTGATGGTTTCCGTCCGGTCGAAATTCAGCCGGTGACCGCTTAGCCGGTCCGGGTCAAGCAGATAGCTTATCCCGTCAGACAGCAGATCGATGCAGGGGATCTCCCTGCATTCTTTTCCTGAGACATGAAGTTTTTCCAGAATATTCAGCACATTTGTCAGAATCGTTTTCTCATACTCTGAAATGTGGGAAATGCGTTTGTACAGTTCCAGATTCTCACTTTCATCTCCCAGAATTTCCATGATGGGGGTGCGGGTGGCCCGGGCGATACACAGGATCGTATAAATATCAATTTTCTGCACATCGCAGGAGAGGATCCGCTTGACCGTCATATAGGGAATGCCGCATTTTTCGGCAAATCTGGAAACGGACAGATTCCATTTGCTGCAGTAATTTCCGATGAAATCAGATACATTTTGATTAATCTCACGGTTCACCAGCATAAAAGGACACCTCTCATTTTTGTTAAAAAATATCAGAAATAATTCGATAAATTGGTACAGAAAATTAACAGAAATTATGATACATATATAGGTGCGAACATCGAACAGGTTCGCCGCAGACGGTTCAAAAGAGGGATAATCTGCGGAATTTTGTAAGGCTGAGGAATTCCTTATCTAAATATAATATTTACGAATATTATATTCAACGCCATTTTTCGCGAAAAATCTGAAAAAACTAAAA
>DVOS01000029.1 GCA_018713435.1 Candidatus Merdiplasma excrementigallinarum | reverse complement strand
ATTTTCTTCCAGCTGTTTCATAATAAACTCATCCAGCATTTTTCTATTCCTTTTCCTTAAATTGCAGCGGTTCAGTCCCGCGCCATTCGGAAAACCGCACTGACGTGCTTATTGCGGCTGCGCCGCTGTTTTCCTCATATACGGGTGCCCAGCTCATGGAACTGATACATAAAATCTGAAAAAAGAGATTGACAAATTTGAAATTTTGTACTAATCTGTCAATAGTTCATATTTTAAACCTGTGAGAAAGAGTAGTAAGTTTTTTGGATGGTTTCAGAGAGCTGCAGGCGGTGGAAATGCGGTACCGGAAAATAAACCGAATGGACTTTTGAGGGCAGGCTGAAGGCCCTTTGATGGGAGTATAGGCTATGCCGGGAACCAAACCCGTTATCAATGAGGGTGCATTGTTTGTGCATGAAAGTGGGCTTTGCCAAATTGAGTGGTACCGCGGTAATAATAGCAGTTTATTAGCGTCTCAAGTTTTTACTTGAGACGCTTTTTATGTCATAGAAAATTCTGTTGGAATTTTTTATAACACGCTGTCCTGTAAAAGCCCCGGCTATTTATTTCTCACATGTGAGCGGAACGGAAAATTTTAAAGGAGGAGTCAGCAGTATGAAAAAGAAAACCCTTGCCATGTTAATTGGAGCCGCGATGGTGACCGCAGCCATAACCGGATGTACTTCAGGTTCAAAAGAAACGGAAGCTCCGGCTACAGAAACTGTTACAGAGGCTGCGGCAGAGCAGACAGAAGAAGCCGCAGAAACAGAAAGCGAAGAAACTACTGAGGAAGAGACCGAAGCGGAAACCGAAACGGAGACCGAAGAGGCAACAGAGGCGGCCACTGAGGCTGAAACTGAAACGGAGACGGAAGAGGTAACAGAGGAAGCTTCTGAAGCAGAAAGTGAAGAAGCTGCTGAGACTGAAACAGAAACCGAGGAAGTAACGGAAGCAGCTGCTGACGAAGAGACGGAGGCTGAAACCGAAGCTGCTGAGGCTGAAACCGAAGAAGCGACGGAAGCTGCTGCCGAGGAAGAAACTGAGGCTGAGACCGAAGAGGTAACGGAAATTGCCGCTGAGGAGGAAACCGAAGCTGAATCTGAGGAAGCAACGGAAGAGTCCACGGAAGCGGAAACGGAGGCAGAGACTGAGGAAGCAACAGAGGCTGAAACCGAGACGGAGACGGAAGAGGTAACAGAGGAGGCCACAGAGGAAACCACTGAGGCCGAAACCGAGACAGAGACCGAAGAGGCAACAGAAGCTGCTGCTGAGGAAGAAACCGAGGCTGCGTCAGAGGCTGCCGAAATAGTGGAGGGTACCTACACCATCGGTATCTCACAGTTTGCGGAGCACGGTTCCCTGGATAACTGCCGTGAGGGCTTCCTGGCAGGACTGGCAGCGGAAGGGTTTGTAGAGGGCGAAAACCTGGAAGTAGAGTACGATAATGCGCAGTCTGATACGGGAACGGCTGCTACGATTGCGGACAGCTATGTGTCTGACGGGGTGGATCTGATCTGTGCCATTGCCACTCCCAGCGCCATGGCCGCCTACAATTCCGCTATGGATACAGAGATTCCTGTGGTATACACCGCTGTTTCAGATCCCGCAGCTGCCGGATTGGCTGATGAAGACGGAGTGCCGGCAGGAAATATCACAGGTACAGCCGACGCGCTTCCTGTGGAAGAACAGCTGCAGATGATCCGGGAAATTCTGCCTGAGGCGGAAAAAATCGGTATTCTCTATACGACCAGCGAGACCAACTCCGAGAGCACGCTTGCCACTTATGAAGAGCTGGCCGGCGAGTACGGATTTGAAATTGTAAGCACCGGTATCAATACGATTGCCGATGTGGATATGGCCGCCGCCGAACTGGTGGGCGAAGTAGACTGTATCTCCAACCTGACGGACAATACGGTGGTATCGGCTCTCCAGACCGTGCTTTCCTACGCGAATGAAGCCAATATTCCGGTATTCGGAAGTGAAATTGAGCAGGTGAAAAACGGCTGCCTGGCCTCCATGGGAATTGACTATATTGCGCTTGGCGAGCAGACCGGTCAGATGGCGGCTGCGATCCTGAAGGGCGAGTCCACCGCTTCCGAGATGAATTTTGAAACCTGTGAGGGAGCCAGCCTGTATGTAAATACCGAGGCGGCCGAGAACCTGGGCATTGAGCTTTCCGAAGATTATATCGCGGATGCCGCAGAGGTTTTTGAGACCACCACAGTGGAATAAAATCTGGAGGAAATCAAATTGACGCTTCTAATCAGTGTACTGGAACAGGGCCTGATCTATGCCATCATGGCGCTGGGCATCTATATTACCTACAAAATACTGGATTTTCCGGACCTGACAGTAGACGGCAGCTTCCCTATGGGAGCTGCCATCACTGCCCTGATGATCAGCCGGGATATGAATCCTCTGCTGACGCTGCCGGTAAGTTTCCTGCTGGGAGTTGTCTCCGGAATCTGCACCGGCGTTATACACGTGAAACTGAAGGTGCGGGATCTTCTTTCCGGCATCATTATGATGACTGCTCTTTACACCGTAAACCTGCGCATTGCCGGACGGGCGAATCTGCCGATCTATAATAAAACGACCATTTTTGACAATGAGGTGGTGAACGCTCTGGTTCCGGAGCCTCTGAGGCAGTATGAGACTGTATGGATTATTCTCATCATTACGCTGATTGCCAAGTACATTCTTGACTGGTATCTGCGGACCAAGTCCGGCTATATTCTGCGGGCGGTAGGAGATAATGACGCCATTGTTACGGCCATGGCGGTAGACAAGGGAATGATCAAGATTATCGGTCTTGCCATTGCCAACGGCCTGGTATCCCTAAGCGGCTGTATCTTCGCGCAGCAGCAGCGGTATTTTGATGCGTCCATGGGAACCGGTACCATGGTAATCGGTCTGGCCAGCGTCATTATCGGCACTAGTCTGTTTAAGAAGATAACGCTTCTGCGGGTGACATCCAGCGTAGTGATCGGTTCTGTGATTTATAAGGCCTGCGTGGCTATTGCCATTAAATTTGGCTTCCAGTCTACGGATCTGAAGCTGATTACAGCAGTACTGTTTCTGATTATCCTGGTTCTGGGACGGGAAAGGAAAAGGAAGGTGAAGGCGGATGCTTAGGCTGGAGAATGTATCAAAATACTACAACGTGGGAACCGTCAATGAAATGTGCCTGTTCCGGAACTTTAATCTGACCATCCATGACGGTGAGTTTATCTCTGTGGTGGGAAGCAACGGATCCGGGAAGACTTCCATGCTGAACATTATCTGCGGAAGTATCGATGTGGACAGCGGAAAGCTGTGGCTGAACGACCAGGATATTACCAATATGAAGGAGTACAAAAGATTGGAAAAAATCGGCCGGGTATTCCAGAATCCTGCCATGGGAACCTGCCCCGGCATGACGATCCTGGAGAATCTGAGCATCGCGGACAACAAGGGAAAGCATTACGGCCTGAGACGGGGGATTCAGAAAAAAAGGATTGATTATTACCGGGAACAGCTCTCTTTGCTGAATCTGGGTCTGGAGGATAAGCTGCATGTAAAGGTAGGCTCTCTTTCCGGCGGCCAGAGGCAGGCGCTGGCGCTGCTCATGTCCACCATGACGCCCATTGATTTTCTGATTCTGGATGAGCATACGGCAGCCCTGGATCCGAAAACAGCGGAAGTCAATATGGAACTGACGAATAAGCTGGTAAAAGAGAAGAAGCTGACCACCATTATGGTCACCCACAATCTGCGCTACGCGGTAGAATACGGAGACCGTCTGCTGATGATGCACGAAGGAAAGGCCATCCTGGATAAGAACGGGGATGAAAAAGAGCGTACCCGGGTGGAGGATGTGCTGGATATTTTCAATGCCATCAGTGTGGAGAGCGGAAACTGAGGACCGGCAGGGGTCAGGGACGGACAATACAACAGAAGTAAAGAAAAGACGCTGCGGATACCGCGGGCTGTATGCCTGGCGGGGCCCGGCGTTTTTTTTAATTAAAGACGCATACCCCGCCTTCTAAAAAAGTGAGGATTGACTTTTAGTACGAATTCGTACTATAATAACGGCAGGTTATTTGGACCGGGAAAGGAGGCATTATGGAAAATTACCGGGAACAGCTTCGCCTGCTTACGCAGGCTATGAATCAGATTGACGGACTGTATTACCAGGCCGCCAGGAAACTGGGGGTTAAGGACAATACCCTGGCTCTGCTTTACGCCCTGGATGACGGGAAGCCCCATTCCCAGAAACAGATCGGGGAGGAGTGGCTGATACCTAAAACAACCATTAATACCATCGTCAGGGAGATGGAGACCCAGGGATATCTGGTTCTGGATGAGGAGAATCATACCAGGGAAAAAACGATCCGGCTCACCCGGGAGGGAAAAGACTATGCGTCCCGGTATCTGAACAGGCTTTATGAGATGGAAGAACAGGCTATGAAAGATATGCTGGAGAATCATGCTCCCGATTTTGTGAGGGACTGCACGGACTTTGCCCTTTGCCTGATGCGAAGCTTTAACCGTTGTTTTTCAGATGAGGAGATTGTGGACTGAGGAGAGAGACAGAACATGGAATCAAAGACTTTATTTGCCAAAACCCCGCCTGTAAAACTGTTTTTTATGGCGGCCGTCCCGGGAGCGGTCAGTATGCTGGCGTCAGCTCTCTATCAGACGGTGGATGGCATTTTTGTGGGACAGATCCTGGGAGAGCGGCCCTTTGCCGCCCTGAATCTGGCTATGCCCTTTGTCATTATCAATTTTTCCCTGGCGGATCTGATCGGCGTGGGATCCTCCGTCCCCATTTCCATTAATCTGGGACGGAAAGAAGAGAAGAAGGCAAACAATATATTTACGGCGGCCTGCCTGCTGATTTTGCTGGCAGGGATTTTGATGGGCGCGGTGCTTTACGCCGCGGCCCCGCTGCTGATCAGGCTGATGGGAGCAGAGGGAGAGCTGGCAAAGTTCGCGGTGCAGTACCTGCGGGTGTATGCCCTCTGCTCACCGGTGACCACCATCGTCTTTGCCATGGATAACTACCTGCGGATCTGCGGGCAGATCAGAGGCAGTATGTTTCTGAATATTTTCATGTCCGTGCTCAGTGCGGGACTGGAGTTTCTGTTTTTGGCCGTTTTCGGATTCGGCATCTGGGGCGCGGCGCTTGCCACCTGTCTGGGAATGGCCGCCTGCGCTCTGATCGCGCTGTATCCCTTTGCCAGAGGAAAACTGCTGCTTCGCTTCTGCAGACCCAGGTTTTCCCTGAAAATGATCCGTCAGATCATCGCCTGCGGAAGTCCCAACTTTTTAAATAATATTGCGGGAAGGATCACTTCCATTCTGCTGAATTTTATTCTGATCCGGGTAGGAGGCGAGGCGGCGGTTTCCGTCTACGGAATTCTGATGTATGCGGAAGGATTTATACAGCCCCTCCTCTACGGCATGTGCGACTCCCTGCAGCCGGCAGTGGGATTTAACTGGGGGGCCGGACAGTTTCGCCGTGTCGCGGCTATTGAGCGGTGCTGCTATACGGCCAGCGGCCTGCTGTCCCTGACCGCCGCGGCGGTGCTGTTTCTGTTTCCGGGGGAAGTGGGGCAGCTGTTTGTAGGCGCTTCCGGTTCGGAGCTTCTGACGATGGCGGAAGGTGCCCTGCGTCTGTTTGCCCTCACCTATTTGACCCGCTGGTTTTCCTTTGCCACCCAGAGTTATATGCTGGCGGTGGAAAAATCTCTGGCAGCCGCGGCTATTTCCGTATCTACGGCCCTGCTTTTCCCGGTAATACTGCTCGGGCTTCTCTGGCCTTTCGGACTGACGGGAATCTGGCTGAACTTTGCCGTAACTTCTCTGCTGGCCGGCATTCTGGCAGGCGCAATCCTGGCGCGGTTTCAGAAAAAAGAAGTAAAAAACATGGCATAAAGGACAAAAGAACACTTTGACATATAATATCCCCTATAGTACAATTTATACAGTTTGTCAGAGGAATAATCTGAAAGGTGAGTTATATGAGAAGTTTGGCATTAAGCGATGAAATACTGCTGCAGGTGGAAAAACCTGCCAGATACATTGGAAATGAAGTCAACTCGGTGATGAAGGATCCGGAGCAGGTGGCGATCCGTTTTGCCATGTGCTTTCCGGACGTTTATGAAATCGGGATGTCCCATCTGGGGATTCAGATCCTGTATGATCTTTTCAACCGCCGGGAAGATACCTGGTGCGAGCGGGTTTATTCCCCCTGGGTGGACCTGGACAAAGTGATGAGGGAGAGGCAGATTCCTCTGTTTGCCCTGGAATCCCAGGATCCGGTTAAAGATTTTGATTTTCTGGGCATCACGATTCAGTATGAGATGTGTTATACCAATATTCTGCAGATACTGGAACTGTCTCAAATCCCCCTGATGGCCGCGGACAGGATGAAGGAGGGCTGTGACTGGGCGTATCCGCTGGTGATCGGCGGCGGCCCCTGCACCTATAATCCTGAGCCCCTGGCGGATTTTTTTGATATGTTCTATATCGGGGAGGGGGAGACCTCCTATGATGCCCTGCTTGATCTGTACAAGGAATGCAGACAGAAGGGACTTTCCCGGAAGGAGTTTCTGCTGAAAGCGTCCCGGATCCCGGGAATATACGTTCCGGCTTTTTATGAGGTGACCTATAAGGAGGACGGCACCATTGCTTCTTTTTCTCCCATAGAGGAGGGGGTGCCTGCCGCCGTGCACAAACAGGTGGTCATGGATGTGACGGAGGCCCCCTATCCGAAAAAGCCGGTGGTTCCTTTCATCAAAGTAACCCAGGACAGGGTGGTACTGGAGATACAGAGAGGCTGTATCCGGGGCTGCCGTTTCTGCCAGGCCGGCATGATTTACCGGCCCACCAGGGAAAGGTCTCTTCAGATGCTGCAGGAAAACGCCCGGGATATGCTGCAAAACACAGGGCATGAGGAGATCTCCCTCAGTTCCTTAAGTTCCAGCGACTACTCTGAGCTGGAGGGAATTGTGAATTTCCTGATCGATGAGTTTGGAGAACAGAATATTAATATTTCCCTTCCCTCCCTGCGGATTGATGCTTTTTCTCTGGATGTGATGGGGAAGGTGCAGGATGTGCGCAAAAGCAGCCTGACCTTTGCGCCGGAGGCCGGATCCCAGAGACTGCGGGATGTCATCAACAAAGGGCTGACCGAAGAGATGATTCTGCGGGGAGCCGATGAGGCTTTCCATGGCGGCTGGAATAAGGTAAAGCTGTATTTTATGCTGGGACTTCCCACGGAGAATGAGGAGGACCGGAAGGCCATTGCCCATCTGGCCAATGAGATTGCGGTGAAATATTATGAAATTCCAAAGGACCAGCGCAATGGGAAATGCCAGATTACCGTGAGCACCTCTTTCTTTGTGCCCAAGCCCTTTACGCCTTTCCAGTGGGCGTCCATGTTCCGTCCCGGAGAGTATCTGGGCTTTGCCAGAACCGTCAACCATGAGATCAAAGAAATGCTGAACCAGAAAAGCATCCGCTACCACTGGCACGAGGCGGATGTGACGGTGCTGGAAGGATTTCTGGCCCGGGGAGACCGCAGGACCTCCCGGGTCATACTGGAGGCTTACAGGAGAGGAGCGCTCTTTGATTCCTGGACGGAATACTGGGATTATGAAAAGTGGCTGCAGGCTTTTGACGCCACGGGAATCGATATGGATTTCTATACCATGCGGCAGCGCGGGGAGAATGAAATCTTCCCCTGGGACTTTATTGACTGCGGCGTTACGAAACAGTTCCTGCAAAAAGAGTGGCAAAAAGCCCTGAAGGGCGAAGTGACGGCCAACTGCCGGGAAAAATGTTCCGGCTGCGGAGCCGCCAGGTACGGGGGAGGTGTCTGCGTTGAAAGTAAGAATTAAGTTCGCCAAACGGGGCGTGATGAAATTTATCGGACACCTGGACGTGATGCGCTATTTTCAGAAGGCGCTGCGGCGGGCCCGGATTGACGTGAAATTTTCCGAGGGCATGAGCCCCCATATGATTATGTCCTTTGCCGCCCCGCTGGGAGTGGGACTTACCAGCGAGGGAGAGTATGTGGATGTGGAGCTTCGCACCCCCATCGCCACGAAAAAGGCTCTGGAGCAGCTGAACGCGGTGATGGTGGAAGGGATGGAGATCCTGGATTTTCGCCGGGTACCCGATGGAAAGGCTTCCAAAGCCATGTCGCTGGTGGCCGCGGCGGACTATGCGGTGCGGTTCAGAAAGGGCTGTGCCCCTGCCGGGGACTGGCAGTCTGCAATTTCCGGCTTTTTCGCCAGAAAATCCATCCCTGTGATAAAGGAGACGAAAAAGGGAGAGACGCAGCTGGATATCCGCCCCATGATTTACGAGATGAAGGTAAACGCCGGAACGGTGTTTATGAAGCTGGCCGCAGGCAGCGCCGCCAACCTGAAGCCGGAACTTGTGATGGAAGCCTACTTAAGCTGGAAAGGGTATGAGGCAAAGCCTTTCGCGCTGGAAGTAAACCGGCTGGAGATCTATGGAGATCTGGGCAAAGACGGCCGGCATCGGTTTGTTCCTCTGGGAGAACTGGGAGAGACCGTAACGGAAGAGGAGGTGCTTTCCCTGGAAACGGCCGGAGAGGGGCAGACGGCATGAACCGGTACTGTATTACGCGCATGAAAGGAAAGATTTTATCTTTTCTGCTGGATGAAAACGGCCATGCTCTTGAAATACATGGGGATACCGAGCAGGGCAGCGTGCTGGGAAATATCTGCATCGGAAAAGTGCAGCGGGTGGCAAAAAACATCCGGGCGGCATTTGTGGAGATCGCCCCCGGACAGCCCTGCTATCTTCCGCTGGATGATCTGAAAAATCCCGTTTATACCAGGAAGGGTCCCTCCCCCGCCATTCAGCAGGGGGATGAACTGGTGGTCCAGGTTTCCCGGGACGCCATCAAGACAAAGGCCCCGGCCCTTACCACCAGGATCTCTCTGTCCGGTGTATATACGGCGGTGGATTTCGGCCACCCCGGGGCGGGCGTATCCAGAAAGCTGCCGGACAAAGAAAGAGAGCGTCTGAAAGCGCTGGGAGAGGGGATGCTTTTAAAAGTCCGGGATGAGCTGGGAGAATTCGGCTGCCCGGGGATTGTCCTTCGCACAAACAGCGGGTCTGTGCCGGAGGCGGCTGTGGAGGAAGAACTGTTTTCCCTGACGGCAAAGCTGAAAACCCTACTGACGGGTGCGGTTCACCGCACCTGCTTTTCGTGTCTGTACCGGACGCCGCCCGGATGGCTGAACCGGCTTCTCTCCCTCCATGCGTCAGAGACGGAGCGGATTGTGGTGGAGGATGCGGGGCTGTATCAGCAGGCTATGGATTTTCTGGGGGAATATTCGGAAAGCCTGAAGGAGCGTCTTGTCCATTATCAGGATGACCTGCTGCCCATGCACAAACTGTATTCGCTGGAAAGAGAGCTGGAGGAGGCCCTGGCGGAGCGGATCTGGATGAAATCCGGCGCCTATCTGGTGGTGCAGCCTACAGAAGCCCTCACCGTGATAGATGTGAATACGGGAAAATACGAAAAGGGAAAAGAAAAGGAAGAGGCCGTTTTAAAGATCAATCTGGAAGCGGCCAGAGAGACGGCCAGACAGATGCGGCTGCGCAATCTCTCCGGCATCGTGATTGTAGATTTCATCAATATGGGACAGGAGTCTTCCAGACGGAAGGTGCTGGAAGAACTGCGGGAATGCCTGGCCATGGATCCCCTCCAGGCCCATGTGGTGGATATGACGAAGCTGGAATTAGTGGAGCTTACCAGAAAAAAGACGGAACCGCCTCTGGCGCAGCAGCTGCTGTAACCGTCCTGAAGCCTCCGGGTTTGTCGGTAAATTAACTAACTTTTTGATAGAAAAGCAACATAAAATTTGCTATAATAGACAAATAATAAAACCTGAGAGGAGGACTTTACCATGTTGACAGCAAAGCAAAATATGATCGAATGTATGAAGGGCGGCAATCCGGACCGCTACGTGAATCAGTATGAGGCGATTCAGCTTCTGATGCACCCCTTTATGTTTGCCAGCCCCCTTCTGACGGAGGGAATGGAAAACGTGAAAAACGCCTGGGGCGTAACCAACACCTTCCCCAAGGGAACCCCGGGCGCTTTTCCGGTACATACGCCGGATAAAATTGTGGTGCAGGACATCGAGCACTGGAGAGATTACGTGCATGCTCCTTCCCTGGATTTCCCTCAGGAGATGTGGGATCAGTGCAAGGCCATGTATGACGCGGTAGACACGGAGAAAGCTTTTAAGGCGGTTTTTGTGGCTCCCGGACTGTTTGAGCAGACCCATCACCTGTGCGAGATCGTGAACGCCCTCACCTACTATATCGACTACGAGGACGAGATGCACGATCTGATCAAATATCTGACCGAGTGGGAGCTGAAGCTGGCGGAAGGCATCTGCAGCCATCTCCATCCGGACATGCTGTTCCATCATGACGACTGGGGCGGACATGACAGCACCTTTATGAGCGTAAACATGTTTAACGATTTTTTCCTGGATGCGTATAAAGAAATCTACGGATACTATAAGAGCCACGGAGTTGACTATGTGGTGCATCATTCCGACAGCTACGCGGCCACTCTGGTGCCTTCCATGATCGAGATGGGCATCGATGTGTTCCAGGGCTGCATGGAGACCAATAAGGTGGACGAACTGCTGAAAAAGTACGGGGACAAGATCAGCTTTATGGGCTGCATCGAAAACGCAGATGTGGATTTCCAGGACTGGACCGATGAAAACTGTGAGAAAGAAGTGCGCAGAGTCTGCGAAAAATACGGCATGAAGCATTTCATCCCCTGCATCGCCCAGGGAGGCCCCGGATCCGTTTATCCCGGCGTTTATATGTCTCTTACAAACGCCATCGACAAGCTGAACAAAGAAAAATTCGGTATTGAAAATCCGGATTCTGCCCGTATGCCCATTCAGATTATGTTCTGATAAAACAAAAAGAAACAGCAAGGAGAGATTCGTCATATGAACAGAGGAAAAAAACTGCGGGCAGGCATGGTCTTGCTGCTTCTGATTTTCTGCTTCGCCATGCCTGCCCAGGCAGCCTTTTCCAAAAAGGCGCCTTCCGGTCTGAAAGCAAAGAAAAAAGAGACCAGCGTCACTATTTCCTGGACGGGACGGAAAGGCCTGACCGGCTATCAGGTTTACCAGACCAACTCCTCCGGAGGAAATAAAAAGAAGGTTAAGACGGTAAAAGCCGCTTCCGTGACGATCAAAAAACTGAAGCCCGGAAAAACCTACTACTACCGGGTGCGGGGATACCTGAAGAAAAAAAGTAAGACAAAGTATACCAACTTCAGCAAGGTGCTGAAAGTAAAAATGCCGGCAAAAAAGGCAGAGACTGCCGGCACGCCCAAATCCACGCTGAAAAAGCTTCTCCAGACCGGCCTGCAGCCGGCAGGCTCCACCATGTATGTGTGGGGAGGCGGCTGGAACAAGGCGGATACGGGAGCCGGTACGGCGGCAAGGACCATCGGGGTCAGCCCCAAGTGGAAAAAATTTTTTAACAAACAGACCAGCGCCTATGATTACCGTACTACCCGCTATCAGATCGAAAACGGACTGGACTGTTCCGGCTATATCGGATGGTGTATTTACAACATCATGAATACGGAAAGCGGGAAAAAGGGCTATGTCATGCTGGCTCAGAATATGGCGAAAAACTTTGCCAAAAGAGGCTGGGGGTCCTACCGGTCCGCCGACAGTGTGAGAAATTACCGGGCAGGGGACATTATGAGTTCCTCCGGCCATGTATGGATGGTGGTGGGACAGTGCAATGACGGCAGCGTGGTGCTGCTTCATTCCAGCCCGCCCGGCGTACAGCTTGCGGGTACGCCCACGCCTTCCGGAAAAACCAACAGCCGGGCGGTAAAGCTGGCCGCAACCTATATGAAAAAATATTTTCCCAAGTGGTACAGGAAATATCCCGACTGCTCGGTGAGCTATCAGTACCTGACGCAGTACGCCCAGATGCGGTGGGATGTGTCCGGCAAAAGCGTTATGTCAGACCCGGAGGGTTATCGGAATAAGAACGCTAATCAGATCTTAAAGGATCTGTTTTCTTAATAGCGCTGACAAAAACAGAAGGGAAGGAAGCTGGTTATGAACACAAAATGGCTGACTGCCCGCTACGCGGTGCTCCAGATTGCCTATTGGGGCGCTTACTGCGCCCTCAGCGGATATGCCGCCGTATTTTTGACAGGGAAGGGATTTTCAGCGGGACAGACCGGTACGCTGATGGCGCTGGGAAATGTGCTGGCCGCTCTCCTTCAGCCCGTCGCGGCCGCGGCCGCGGACAGGGGGAAGCATGTTTCTCTGAAAGGGCTGATGCTTTCCATCGGCGGCTTCAGTACAGTGATGCTGCTGGCGCTGGGACTTTCCGGGAAACAGTTTCTGGCCATATGTCTGGGCTTTGCGGCGGCCACCGTCTCCATTCAGGTGATACAGCCTCTGTTAAACGCCATGGGCATGTATTTTGTGGGCCGGGGAGAACATCTGAACTTCGGCCTGGCCAGGGGGCTGGGATCCGTGGGATACGCGGCCGTATCGTATCTGATGGGAGTGCTGACGGAGGTTCTGGGCGAAAACGTGATCCCTCTGATTGCCTTTTTTCTGTGTATTCCGTTTCTGGCTGTCACCCTCAGTTTCCGCATGGGAGGAAATGCGGGAAGTGTCGGAGCGGGAAAGCAGGAGCCCCAGAGAGCGGAGAGCAGGCCATCCCCGGAAAATATCTTTCTTTTTCTGCGCAGGAGGGGCGCCTTTGCCGTACTGCTGCTTGGCGTAATATGTTTCTTTACCTTTCATTTTATGACCAATACCTATATGTTTCAGATGATTGAAGCAGTGGGAGGAGACAGCCAGGATATGGGGCTGGCCGTGTCGCTGGCCGCCATGACGGAGATACCGGTGATGGCTCTTTTTGCCTGGCTGGTGAAAAAAATCCGGGTGGAGCGTCTGCTGCGGTTTTCGGCAGTGATGTGGATTGTACGCTCCGTCTTTTTCTGTCTCTGTACCAGCGTGGTTTCCATCTACGGCGCCCAGCTGATGCAGATGATTACTTACGGACTGTATATTCCCGCCTCTGTATACTATGCGGACCAGGTGATGGATCCGGATCATAAAGTCCAGGGGCAGGCTTTGATGACCATGGCGTTTACGGTAGGATCCGTGTTCGGAAACTTCCTGGGAGGGATTTTGATCGACCGTTTTTCTGTACATACCATGCTCTACTTCGGCGCGTTCTGCACAACAGCGGGTACTCTCTGCTTTTTTGCCGGAACACGGCGAAAAACTATTGACGAACAGGAAACTGTATGCTAATATATCAGGGTATGCCGCACGGAGAGGTTTAAGCGCTGTCAGAGGATGGCCGCCGTATCCGGCGAGTAATGTTCATAGGAGGTGCCATATGTACGCAATTATTGCAACAGGTGGTAAACAGTACAAAGTAGCCGAAGGCGATATCGTGAACGTTGAAAAACTGGGCGTGGAAGCTGGCGAGACCGTTACATTCGATCAGGTTCTGGCCGTGAGCAGCGATGGTCTGAAGGTTGGAGCTGATGTTGCCGGCGCAACTGTTACAGCTACGGTTGTAAAGAATGACAAAGCGAAAAAGGTCATTGTTTACAAGTACAAGAGAAAAACCGGATACCACAAAAAGAACGGTCACAGACAGCAGTACACACAGGTTAAGATTGAAAAGATCAACGGTTAATGGTTTATGATTTCCGTTACGATTTATCAGAATGGCGGGCGTTATACCGGCTTTCTCTGCAAAGGACATGCCGGGTACGACCAGGAGGGGTATGATATTGTGTGCGCGGCGGTATCTGCGCTTACAGTAAATACGGTCAACTCCATCGAGACATTGACAGATGATGCCATGCGGGTGGATGAAAAGCCGGAGGGCGGCTATCTGAAGCTGGAGCTTCCGGATGAGGTTTCGGAAGGAACCAATCTGCTGATGAAAAGCCTTGTCCTGGGACTGCAGGCCATTGAAAAGGCATACGGCTCACAGTTTCTGACCGTGACGTTTGCCGGAGAATCACAGGAAAACATGGATTGATTGAAATGACTGATATATAAGGAGGTGTAGAACATGCTGAATATGAACCTTCAGTTATTCGCTCATAAAAAGGGAGTAGGTTCCACAAAGAACGGACGTGACTCTGAGTCAAAGAGACTGGGAGCGAAGAGAGCAGACGGACAGTTTGTAAAAGCTGGCAACATTCTTTACAGACAGCGGGGAACCAAGATCCATCCGGGCCTGAATGTGGGCCGCGGCGGCGACGACACCCTGTTCGCCCTGGTTGACGGCGTTGTAAGATTCGAGAGAAAAGGAAGAGATAAGAAACAGGTTTCTATCGTTCCGGTTGCAGCAGAATAAGAGACAGAAGGCTTCAAATCGTTCCAGGTTTGGAGCCTCTTTTGTTAGTGAGGAATTTTATGTTTGCAGACAGAGCTAAAATTATAATTCGTTCCGGAAAAGGCGGAGACGGCCATGTAAGCTTCCGCCGGGAAAAATACGTGCCGGACGGGGGACCGGACGGCGGCGACGGCGGCCGGGGAGGCGATGTGATCTTTGAGGTGGATGAGGGGCTGAATACTCTCATTGACTACCACCACAGAAGGAAGTTTGCCGCCACCAACGGAGAGAACGGAGGCAAGCGGCGCTGCCATGGCGCGGACGGAAAAGATATTGTGCTGAAGGTGCCGGAGGGCACTGTCATCAAGGAGGCGGCCAGCGGCCAGGTCATTGCGGATATGTCCGGCAGCAACAGAAGACAGGTGGTGCTCAAAGGAGGCCGGGGCGGAAACGGAAACATGCACTACGCCACTTCCACCATGCAGGCGCCCAAGTACGCCCAGCCGGGCCAGGAGGCCAAAGAATTGGAGGTGCTGCTGGAGCTGAAGGTGATTGCGGACGTGGGACTGGTGGGATATCCCAACGTGGGAAAGTCAACTTTGCTTTCCCGGGTGACCAATGCCACACCCAAGATTGCCAATTATCATTTTACCACCCTGACCCCCAACCTGGGCGTTGTGGATCTGAATGACGGCCGGGGCTTTGTGATCGCGGATATTCCCGGTCTGATCGAGGGCGCTTCCCAGGGCGTGGGACTGGGCCATGAGTTTCTGCGCCACATTGAGAGAACCAAGGTGATTATCCATTTGGTGGACGCGGCTTCCACAGAGGGCCGGGATCCGGTGGAGGATGTATATAAGATTAACAGTGAACTGGCAGCCTACAATGCGGACCTGGAAAAACGCCCCCAGGTGATTGCGGCCAACAAAGTGGACGCCATCTACCGGGAAGAGGGTACGGAAGATCCCGTTGAACTGCTGAAAAAGGAATTCGAGCCAAAAGGCGTGCGGGTGTTTCCCATCTCCGCAGTCAGCGGCGAGGGCCTTTCCGATCTGCTGTACTATGTCCGGGAAATGCTGGATGCCCTTCCCTCCGGAACGGTGGTATACGAGCAGGAATATTTCCCGGAGGAGCATATGGCAGACAATAACCTGCCCTATACGGTGGAGATTTCCGAGGAAGACGAGCATGTATTTATTGTGGAAGGCCCCAAGATCGAGAAGATGCTGGGGTATACAAACCTGGATTCCGAGAAGGGATTTCAGTTCTTCCAGAATTTCCTGAAAGATACGGGAATTTTGAAGGAACTGGAGGAGAAGGGAATACAGGACGGCGATACTGTGAAAATGTATGGCCTGCAGTTTGACTATTATAAATAAAACAGAGAAAGCACGATTGGCAATCCCGGCAAAGCTGCATATCATAGAAAGAAAAAGACCGGGAAGCCGCAGGCAGCTGAAATGCTGCGGGAGGAAACAATATGTGGATGATGACTGCGAGAGGAATCTTACTGCCATTCCTGGGGACTTCCCTGGGAGCAGCCTGCGTGTTTTTTATGAAAAAATCTCTCAGCCCTCTGGTACAGAAAATTCTGACCGGCTTTGCCGCCGGCGTGATGGTGGCAGCCTCCATCTGGAGCCTGCTGATACCGGCCATGGACCAGTCGGCCTCCATGGGAAAATGGGCCTTTATACCGGCGGCTGTGGGTTTCTGGCTGGGGATCCTGTTCCTTCTTCTGCTGGATCATCTGATCCCTCACCTGCACAGAAACTGTGAGAAGGCGGAGGGCCCTCGCTGCAAGCTGGGAAAGAACACCATGATGGTGCTGGCCGTAGCCCTTCACAATATACCGGAGGGCATGGCGGTGGGAGTGGTTTACGCCGGCTGGCTGTGGGGAAATGCTGAGATTACGGCGGCCGCGGCGCTGGCTCTGTCCCTGGGCATAGCCATCCAGAATTTTCCGGAAGGCGCCATTGTCTCCATGCCTCTGCGGGCGGAAGGGATGAAAAAATCCCGCTCCTTTCTTTACGGCGTGGGCTCCGGCATTGTGGAGCCCCTGGGGGCCCTGCTGACCATACTGGCGGCGGAGCTGATTGTTCCGGCCCTGCCTTATCTGCTGAGCTTCGCCGCAGGGGCCATGATCTATGTGGTAGTGGAAGAACTGATACCGGAGATGTCCCAGGGCGAGCATACGGACTGGGGAACCATTTTCTTCGCGGCGGGGTTCGTGCTGATGATGGTGTTGGATGTGGCGCTGGGCTGATAAGAGGATGTGAAAATGAAAATCGGAGGACTGCAGAAGATGACCCTGCTGGACTGGCCGGGGAAAGTAGCCTGCACCGTATTTCTGGAAGGATGCGACCTGCGCTGCCCCTACTGCCATAACAGCGAGCTGCTGCTGGCCGGCAGCGTACCGGGGATCAGGGAGGAAGAACTGCTTTCCTTTCTGGAAAAAAGAAAAGGGCTTCTGGACGGCGTGTGCGTAACCGGCGGGGAGGCGCTTTTATGGCCGGATCTTCCCTTTCTTCTGGAGAAGATCAAAGCGATTGGATACCCGGTGAAACTGGATACCAACGGCACTCATCCGGAAAAGCTGAAAATGCTGTTCCGCGAGGGCCTGATTGACTATGTGGCCATGGATATCAAAAACAGCCCGGAAAAATACGGCGTGACAGCGGGAAAGCCGGATCTGGACCTGGAACCGGTGAGAGAGAGCGTATCCTGGCTGCTGGAAGAGCATACAGATTATGAATTTCGCACCACAGTGGTCCGCCAGTTTCATACAGTCCGGGATATGGAAGAGATTGGCCGCTGGATAGCCGGAGCGAAACGGTATTTCCTGCAGCCTTTTGCGCCCAGGAATACGGTGCCGGATCAGACGCTGGCGGCTCCCGACCGGGAAACGCTTTGCCGTTTCCTTGAAACGGTAAAGCCTCTTGTGAAAGAAGCGGAAATCCGGGGAATTTAAACACAGGACAAACCAAACAAGATATAGTGTGTAAAAAAGAATGTATACACTATATCTTGTTTTTCTTTGTTGACACTGCCCTGGCAAGATGGTATAGTGAGATTGTTCACGAAAAAAATCATACAGGAAAGGAATGTGAGGTTATGTATCAGGTGCTGAAGCGGGACGGTACCACCGCCTCCTTTGAGATAGGAAAAATCAGCGCGGCCATCACCAAGGCCTTTGACGCTCTGGAAAAACAGTATCATCCCAGCATTATGGATCTGCTGGCGCTGCGGGTGACCGCCCATTTTGAACCCCGGATTAAAAATGATCTGATTTCCGTGGAAGATATCCAGGACAGCGTGGAAGCGGTACTGAGCGAGGCGGGCTACGCCGATGTGGCCAAGGCTTATATTCTGTACCGGAAACAGCGGGAGAAAGTGCGCAACATTAACTCCACCCTGCTGAACTACAAGGATCTGGTGGACAATTACCTGCAGATCAACGACTGGAGAGTGAAGGAAAACTCCACCGTCACCTATTCTGTGGGAGGACTGATTCTGTCCAATTCCGGTGCCATCACCGCCAATTACTGGCTCAGTGAGATTTACGACCAGGAGGTGGCCCAGGCCCACCGGAACGCGGAGATTCATATCCATGACCTTTCCATGCTGACCGGGTACTGTGCCGGATGGTCCCTAAAGCAGCTGATCCAGGAGGGACTGGGAGGGGTTCCGGGCAAAATCACTTCCTCTCCGGCGGCCCATCTTTCCACCCTCTGCAACCAGATGGTGAATTTCCTGGGCATTATGCAGAATGAATGGGCGGGAGCCCAGGCTTTTTCTTCCTTTGATACATATCTGGCGCCCTTTGTGAAGGTGGATCATTTGAGCCAGAAGGAGGTTAAGCAGTGCATCCAGTCCTTCGTCTACGGGGTGAATACCCCCAGCCGCTGGGGCACCCAGGCGCCTTTCTCCAATATCACCCTGGACTGGACCGTGCCCAGGGATCTGGCGGCGGTTCCCGCCATTGTAGCCGGAAAAGATATGGATTTCACCTACGGAGACTGCCAGGCTGAGATGGATATGGTAAATAAGGCCTTTATCGAGATTATGGTGGAGGGAGACGCCAATGGAAGAGGCTTCCAGTATCCCATTCCCACCTACTCCATTACCAGGGATTTTGACTGGAGCGATACGGAGAACAACCGGCTGCTGTTTGAGATGACAGCCAAGTACGGCACCCCCTATTTCTCCAATTATATCAACAGCGACATGGAGCCGTCAGATGTGCGCTCCATGTGCTGCAGGCTGCGCCTGGATCTGCGGGAACTGCGCAAAAAGTCCGGCGGATTCTTCGGCTCCGGCGAGTCCACGGGAAGCGTGGGCGTTGTGACCATCAACCTGCCCCGGATTGCCTATCTGGCCCGGGATGAAAAAGATTTTTATGTCCGCCTGGACAAACTGATGGATATTGCGGCCAGGAGTTTAAAGACAAAACGGACGGTTATCACCAAACTGATGGAATCCGGGCTGTATCCCTACACCAGACGGTATCTGGGAACCTTTGAGAACCATTTTTCCACCATCGGACTGATTGGCATGAACGAAGCCGGACTGAACGCGGGATGGCTGGGCCATGACCTGACTCATCCCGATACCCAGGCCTTTGCGAAAGAGGTGCTGAACCATATGCGGGAGAGGCTGAAGGATTACCAGGAAAAATACGGGGATCTGTACAATCTGGAGGCCACTCCGGCGGAATCCACCACCTATCGGTTTGCCAAACACGATAAGGAGCAGTTCCCGGATATCATTACAGCCAATGAAAAAGGGACTCCCTACTATACCAATTCCTCCCATCTGCCGGTAGGATATACGGAGGATATTTTCTCGGCTCTGGATGTACAGGATGAGCTGCAGACCCTCTATACTTCCGGCACGGTGTTCCATGCCTTCCTGGGAGAAAAACTGCCTGACTGGAAGGCGGCGGCCAGTCTGGTGCGAAAAATCGCGGAAAATTACAAGCTGCCCTATTATACCCTGTCGCCTACCTATTCGGTCTGCGCGGATCACGGATATCTGGCGGGGGAGGTCTATACCTGTCCCCACTGCGGAAAGCCTACGGAGGTGTACAGCAGGATTACCGGCTACTACAGACCGGTTCAGAACTGGAACGACGGAAAAGCCCAGGAGTTTAAGGACCGTAAGGTCTATGAAATAAGCCGGTCCAGGCAAATCAGACAGGAAAAAGCCGGAGAGGGACCGGCTGCAGAAAAGAAGGAGCGGAAGGCGCAGGAGCAAAACCAGGAACTTCTTCTGTTTGCCACAGCCACCTGTCCTAATTGCCGGATCGCGGAAAAACTGCTAAAGCAGGCCGGACTTTCCTACCGGAAGGTGCTGGCGGAGCAGGAGCCGGAACTGGCGTCCCGGTACGGGATCACCCAGGCGCCCACCCTGGCCGCGGGACTGGGTGAGGGGGCGCTCAGAGTGACCGGCCCGGGCCCCATACGGGAATTTATCCGATCCTGCTCTCAAAAGCTGAACCAGGCCGTATAAGCCAAATGCGGGAGGCGCCGATCAATGCGTGACTATAAAATCAAACTGATTGCCCTCGATCTGGATCAGACTGCGCTTCGGACAGACAAGTCTCTCTCCGGACGAAACAGGAAGGCGCTCCTGTCGGCCATAGAGGCAGGGATCCATGTGGTGATTGCCAGCGGCCGTTCCTTCGGCTCTCTGCCTTCCCAGGTGCTGGAAATCCCCGGCATAGAATACGCGGTTACCTCAAACGGTTCCGCCATTTACCGGCTTCCGGAGGGAGAAAGGTGCCATGAGTTTCTGATGGAGCCCCAGACAGTGGACCGCCTGCTTGAAAGGATACCCCAGGAGCTTGCCCTGGAGGCTTTCTGGCAGGGCAGGGCCTACGCTTCCAGAGCGTATGTGGAGGATCCGGTCCGTTTCGGGGCTGTCCAGAGAGCTGTCTCTTATATCCAATCCACCAGGACGCCGATGGAGGATATCCGGCAGTTTATAACGGCCCACCGGGATGAACTGGACTCCATCCAGGTAGTGGCAGGTGAGAGCGGCTGCCGGGACAAACTCTGGAAAGAGCTGGAGGAGAGCGTACCGGGCCTTTATCTGACTTCCTCCGCCCCCTCGCTGCTGGAGCTGTCCCAGACGGCAGGAGGAAAGAAGTGCGGGCTGGCCTGGCTGGGAGATAAGCTGGGCATTTTGCCGGAGGAGATGATGGCCTTCGGAGATGCCCTGAACGATATGGATATGATCCGCTACGCCGGAGTGGGCGTTGCCATGGGAAACGGCCATCCTTCCTTAAAGGAGGCGGCGGACCGTGTTGCCCTGACCAATGATGAGGACGGGGTGGCGGCGGTCATTGAGGAATACCTGAAAAACTGCTGAAAATGAGGATGCCTGTCTATCATGAACTTCATGATGGCAGCATCCTTTTTTTATGGAATCTGCTTGGCTGCTTCTAAAAATCTATTGTAAATTTATCCAAATAGTTGTATAATCGTACCATATTGTTTTAACAGTTTAAAGCTGTAATGCAAAAAACAGACAGCGGGAGGATGACATGAAAGATACTGCGCTTTTGGAGAAGCTGACCCAGCTGTGGGGCGTAGCCGGCTATGAAAAGCCTGTGAGGGAGTTTATCCTGAAGGAGACGGAAGGGCTGGGGGATGAAGTGATCACGGACGCCCTGGGCAATCTGATTATCCGCAAGAACGGAAAACCCGGCGGGAAAAAAATTATGTTCGCCGCTCATATGGACGAGATCGGTTTTATGGTGAAGAAAATCGAGGAGGACGGCAGGCTTAGGGTCTGCAATATGGGCTGGAACTGGACTGCCAGCGCCTACAACAGCCGGGTGAGATTTAAAAACGGAACTACGGGCGTTATAGGCTGCATGGGCAGTCTGGAGGAGGCCCGCAACGATGTGGGGAAACTCTACATAGACATAGGCGCTTCCTCAAAAGAGGACGCACTGAAATACGTGAAGCTGGGAGACTGCTGCGGGTATGACGGCCCGTTTATAGCTCTGGCCAATAACCGGGTCTGCGCCAAGACCCTGGACAACCGTATCGGCTGTTATCAGCTGATGGAAGCTCTGAGGGAGAACGACGGTCAATGCCCCAATGATATCTACTATGTATTCTGCGTCCAGGAGGAACTGGGATGCAGAGGATCCAAGGCGGCTGCGGAGCGGATCAGGCCGGATATGGGAATCGCGGTGGATATCTCGCCGGCCCACGACTACCCCTGTGATCTGGAGGGAAGCAATGCGGTAGGCGGCGGCATCGGCATTAAGATCTGCGATCCGTCCGTGGTCTGCGATGAGGATATTGTGGCAGCCATGGAGGACTGCTGTGAAAAAGAGCATATTAAATACCAGCGGGAAGTGATTGATAAGGGAGGAACCGACGCCTCCAGCATAAATCTTTCCGGCATGGGCGTAAAGACAGGCGGCATTGTGGTGGTAACCCGGTATCCCCATTCCCAGAGCGCGGTAGCCTCTCTGGATGACATTGAGGGAGGCGTGAAACTGATCACGGCCTTTTCCAACAGAACATTTGCACAATAAGCTGACGGGAGAGAACCATGAACCGGATAACTGTACTGCAAAAGGGTAAGCTTCTGACCATGGATTACGGGCCGGAGCTGTTTGAAGCGGATCTTTGGCTGAAAGGCGGACGCATCTGGAAGATAACGCCGCCCGGAGAAAAGGAGCCGGAGGGCGCAGCTGTGTACGACTGCAGGGACTGTGTCATCATGCCGGGACTGATCGACTCCCATGTCCATTATGACGAGAGTTATATGGGAGATTTTTTCCTGGCCAGTGGCATTACATCCGTGCGGAATATGAGAGGTTTTAAGGAACATGCCGGATGGCGGGATGAGATCAAAGCAGGAAAGCGCCGGGGCCCCTGGGTGTATTCCAGCGGTCCTGTGTACGACGGAGAGGATCCCACCATACCGGACAATGACAATGTAATTTTACACACAGAGGAGGATGTGGAGGCCGCCATCCGCTATACAAAGGAAAACGGGTTTCTCTGGATGAAAACCTATCCTTCCATTGAGCCGGAACTGTACCGGTATCTGCTTCGGTGCTGCCGGCAGGAAAATCTGCCTGTCTGCGGCCATATGACGAAAAAGATGGATCACAGAGAGCTGGCGGATCTGGGCTATATCTGCTGCGAGCACACCAGTTCCCTGCCAAAGGACCCGGAAACGATCCGCTACCTGGCAGAAAACGGTATGTGGTTCTGCCCCACCCAGGTGGTGTGCGAAACCCTGCCGGATTATGTGTGGAACGGCAAAAAGCTTTCCGATCTGGCTCATTATGAGGATCTTCCTCTCTGCGTCCGGGAACGGTGGGAGGAAGAAAACCAGGTGATCGGGGAAAGTTACCGGGAGCAGAACGTGCACCCGGACTTTCAGACCATTATTGACAGAGGCCTTGCATTCCTGCGGTATTCCAGGAGAGTCATGGCAGGAACAGACTGTCCCTACCCGGGCATCGTACCGGGATTTTCTCTGGCGGACGAGCTGGAGCGCCTGGTCTATGTATTTGGCCTTACGCCATATGAAGCTCTCTGCGCCGCCACCTGTAATCCGGCGGAACATATGGGCATTGTTCACCAAAAAGGAAAACTGCTTCCGGGCATGGACAGCGATCTGGTGATTCTCGGGGGGAATCCCCTGGAGGATATCGGCAATATCCGGAAGGTCAGACGTGTATTCCAGGGCGAGAAAACCTGGAGCTGCAACGAATTATCGCAGTTTGTGGCTGCTAATAGTAAATTAAAAAAAGAGGAGATTGAGTTTATTCCCTGCAAGCCGGAGGAGACTCAAGGAGAGGAGAGAACATCATGAAAAAATCACTTGCTTTGCTGGCCGCGGCCTGCACCATGACCCTGGCGCTTTCTTTCGGCGCCGCGGCCGAGAGTACCGGAAAAACGGATCTGGTAATCGCCATGGACAACGACATTGACACTCTGCATCCCACCGATTTTTCCACTACGGTGGAAATCAATGTGCTGAATCAGATTTATGATACCCTGATGTATATGAATCCGGACGGCACCCATGAGCCGGAGCCGAGGATTGCGGAGAGCTACGAGATCAGCGAGGACGGCCTGGATTATACCTTCCATTTAAGGGACGATGTGACGTTCCATGACGGAACCCCCGTGACGGCGGAGGATGTGGTGTTCTCCCTGGAGACCTATCAGGCATCTGAGTATCAGGGCTCCCAGATCTCCATGATGACCGGCGTGGAAGCGGTGGACGAGAACACGGTGGTCTGCCATCTGGATACGCCTTACGCTCCTTTCCTGCAGGGTATTCTGTCCCCCTATATTTTCCCGAAGGCCTACTACGAATCGGATCCGGAGGCCGTTGCCACCAATCCTATCGGAAGCGGTCCCTACAAGTTTGTAAGCCGTACCACCGGCAGCAATATCATACTGGAGTCTAATGAGGATTACTACCGGGGAGCTCCTGCCATCAAAAATATTACCTTTGAAGTAATTCCTGACGCGGCCACCACGGCCATTGCCCTTCAGACCGGTGAAATCAATTTCGCAGAGATTGATCCTTCCGTTCTGATGCAGCTGGAAGCGAATCCGGCCATCACCATTGACGAGGTGGAGACATCCGGATTTGCCTATGTGTCCATGAACCTGGAGAAGGAGCCCTTCGATAACGTAAAAGTCCGTCAGGCCATCAACTATGCCATTAACAGAGAAAATCTGGTGGCGGTCTGCTTTGACGGCAAGGCGGAGGTAAACTCCAATATCTGCGCGAAGCACCGCTTCGGTTATTCAGATGACCAGATGCAGTACACCTATGATCCAGAGAAAGCAAAGGAACTGCTGGCGGAGGCCGGAATCACCACGCCCTATGACCTGGGCGAACTGCTGGTGGCGGAAAACTACTCCAATATGGCAACGGTTATCCAGAATGACCTGCATGCGGTGGGACTGGAGGTTACCATCAGCGTGAAAGAATTTAACGCTTATCTGGGAGATCTGACCAGCGGAAATTACGGCATCACCACTCTGAATATGTCCCTGGAGGGAGATACCCAGTCTCTGGAGATGGCGTTTATCACAGACTACATTGGTACGGCAAACAATGCCAGATATTCCGATGAGGAGATGAACAGCCTGTTTGACCAGACCAGAAGCGAGACAGATACGGAAAAGAGAGCCCAGCTGTTTGATGAAATCTTTGAAAAGGCACAGGAAGAGGCGATCTACGCAGTGCTGTGCAACCCCCTCACCCTGTATGCCTACAATGCGGAGCTGACCTGCCCCGAATTCGCGCTGGAAGGAAATTACTTTGTGTATGATTTTGCCTGGGCATAAAAATTCAGGCTGATACAGATGAGAAAATTACAAAAAGGGGCGCCGCCGGGCAAAAAGGCTGTCCGGCGGCTCCTTTTAGAGAAAGGAGCAGTTAAGTCTGTATGTCAAAGTATGTGATAAAAAGACTTTTATATATGATACCGGTGCTCCTGGGAGTGTCGTTCCTTGTATTTACTATCCTCTCCCTTACCCCCGGAGACCCCGGCTCCATTATTCTGGGCATAACGGCACGGCCGGAAGATATTGCCGCTCTGAATGCGGAATTCGGCTACGACCAGCCCTTTTTTACCCGCTTTTTTAATTATATCGGAGATATTGTGTTTCATTTTGATCTGGGAACCTCTTATTCCACCCGCCAGCCGGTGCTGCATGACATTCTGGCCAGGTTTCCCAACACTTTTATTCTGGCAGTCCTGTCCATGTGCCTTTCCTCCATTCTCGGAATGAGCATGGGCATTTTCTCTGCTGTACGCCAGTATTCCAAAATGGACCATGTATGCGTGGTGGTGGCTCTGGTATTTGCCTCCATGCCAAGCTTCTGGCTGGGGCTGATGCTGATGACCCTGTTTTCTCTGAAGCTGGGCCTTCTGCCTTCCTTCGGAGCCGGTTCTTTCAGGCATTTTATCCTTCCTACCCTGACGGTAGCCCTGCCTGCGGCAGCCGGAACGCTGCGTCTGACCCGCTCCACCATGCTGGAGACTATACGGCAGGAGTATATCCGGACGGCAAAGGCCAAAGGAGCTTCCAACAGACGGGTGATCTGGAAACACGCCCTTCGGAATGCCCTTCTTCCGGTTATCACCTCTCTGGGCGGAGGATTTGGCGCTTCTCTGGGCGGCGCTATTATTGCGGAGACAGTATTTGCCATGCCCGGAATGGGAACCCTGATGACCACAGCCATCCGGCAGAAGGATGTTCCCATGGTCATGGGAGCCACGCTGTTTCTTGCAGTGCTGTTCAGCCTGATTATCCTGCTGGTGGATATCCTGTATGCCTTCATTGACCCGAGGATTAAGGCAAAATATCAGAATGGAGGTAAGAGCCGTGAGTAAAAGCAGAAAGCATGCGCAGCTGGCAGAATTCTGGCGGAGGTTTCGCAAAAATAAAACGGCTGTGCTGGGACTGGTGATCCTGATTATCATTTTAAGCATGGCTCTCTTCGCGGATCTGATTGTCCCTTATTCCAAATGTATCGACCAGGTAGGAGCCGACCGTCTGCAGGGATCCAGCATGGCTCATTTTTTCGGTACGGATGAGCTGGGGAGGGATCTTTTCGCCCGGGTTGTACACGGTTCCCGCTATTCGCTGCTGATCGGCCTGGCTACCAGCCTGATGGCTCTGGTCATTGGAGCTGTACTGGGAGCCAGCGCCGGATATTTCGGTGGCTGGGTGGACAATGTCATCAGCCGTATTGTGGACGTATTCATGTGCGTTCCCCCCATTTTGCTGTCTCTGGCGGTCGTGGCGGCCCTGGGCACAAACCTTCGGAACCTGATTATCGCCATCACCGTATCCTGCGTGCCCGGCAACGTGCGTCTGATCCGGTCCGTAGTGTTGACGGCGGCAGAACAGGATTATGTGGAGGCGGCCAAGTCCTACGGGGCTTCCAACGCCCGGATTATTTTCCGTTATGTGCTTCCCAACGCCATGGGGCCCATCATTGTAAATACCACCATGAGCATATCGGATATGATGCTGTCCGCAGCCGGACTGAGTTTTATCGGCATGGGCATCCAGCCCCCTTCACCGGAATGGGGCGCGCTGCTTTCCAACGCCCAGATCTATCTGTTCTCAGCGCCCCATATGCTTCTGTTCCCGGGACTGTGCATCCTGTTTTCCTCCCTGGCTTTTAACCTGGTAGGAGACGGCCTGACAGACGCCCTGGACCCCAAACTTAAGGATTGAGGAGGCATAAGAAATGGAAGAATATACGAACCAGGTACAGATCGGAGAAAAGCTTCTGGAAATAAAAGATCTGTCCATTGTATACAAAACCGACCTGGAGACAGTCCGGGCGGTAAACGGAATCAGCTTTTCCCTGCGGGAAGGAGAAACTCTGGGACTGGTAGGGGAAACCGGTGCGGGAAAAACCACCACAGCTCTGGGAATTATGAAACTGCTGCCTGAGCGCACTGCCAGAATCACTTCCGGCCAGATTCTGTTTGAAGACAGAGATATCTGCGGGCTGGACAATCATGAGATGCAGCAGATCCGGGGACAGAAAATATCCATGATCTTTCAGGATCCCATGACGGCCTTAAACCCGGTGCTGACTGTGGGAGAGCAGATCGGGGAAGCGCTGTACCTGCACCATCAGAAAGAACTGAGCCCAAAAGAGATCGAGCAGAAGGTGGAGGAGACGCTGGAACTGGTGGGCATCCCAAAAGAAAGAAAAAATGAATATCCCTATCAGTTTTCCGGCGGAATGCGTCAGCGGGTGGTGATAGCCATTGCCCTGGTGTGCAACCCCCGGCTGCTGATTGCGGATGAACCCACCACAGCCCTGGATGTAACGATTCAGGCCCAGATCCTTTCCATGATCTGTGACCTGCAGAGAAAATACGGCACCTCCGTGATTATGATTACCCATGATCTTGGCGTTGTAGCGGAGACCTGCGACCAGGTGGCCATTATGTATGCCGGTGAAATTGTGGAGTACGGAACTCTGGCGGACATTTTTACGGGAGAGGAACACCACCCCTATACCACAGGGCTTTTCGGATCCATTCCCAGTCTGACGGAAAATTCCGCCAGGCTGCATCCCATTGAAGGTCTGATGCCGGATCCTACAGACCTGCCCAAGGGCTGCAGCTTTTCGCCCCGGTGCGGAAAGTGTATGGAAATCTGCCGGCAGCAAAAACCGGATGTATATGAAAAAGAGGGACATCAGATCCGCTGCCATCTGTTCGGAGAAGGGAAGGTGAAAGAATGAGCGAAATTCTTATAGAAGCAGTCCATCTGAAAAAGTTTTTTCCCACCTCCAGAGGTACGCTTCACGCGGTGGACGATGTAAGTTTTTCTATTGAAAAAGGGAAAACCATGGGAGTGGTAGGGGAATCGGGATGCGGAAAATCCACCCTGGGCAGAACCCTGCTGCAGCTTTATGAACCTACGGAAGGGGAGATTCTTTTTCGTGGAAAACAGGTGAATCATCTTTCCAGGGGGGAACTGAAACAGGTCCGGCCTAAAATGCAGATGATTTTTCAGGATCCCTATTCCAGCCTGAACGGCCGTATGACGGTTCAGCAGCTGATCGCGGAGCCTCTGCTCGTCAATAAGGTCTGCAAAAGCAAAAAGGAAATCCAGGAGAGAGTGGAGCACATTATGGATACAGTGGGCCTTGCCAAACGGCTGGCTATGGCCTATCCCCATGAGCTGGACGGCGGCAGACGCCAGAGAATCGGCGTGGCCAGGGCCCTGATTTTAAGGCCGGAATTTGTGGTCTGCGATGAACCGGTATCCGCCCTTGACGTATCCATTCAGGCCCAGATTCTGAATCTTCTGATGGATCTGCAGGATAAGATGGGACTGACTTACCTGTTTATTACCCATGATCTGTCAGTTGTAAAGCATATTTCCGATGAGATCATGGTCATGTATCTGGGAAAATGTGTGGAGCGGGCTCCCTCGGAGGAAATTTTTGAACATCCTGTTCATCCCTACACAAAAGCACTGCTGGCAGCGATCCCCATCCCCAGCATCGAATCCCTGCACAAAAAGCGCCATCTGCTGCAGGGCGAGGTGACAAGTCCGGTGGATCCAAAGCCCGGCTGCCGTTTCAGCGGCCGCTGCCCCTATGCCACAGATTTGTGCCGACAGGGCGAGATCCCTCTGCGGGAGGTCTCCCCCGGTCATTTTGCGGCCTGCTGCAGAATAGAGGAAACAGACAGGTAAAGATAAAACAGGGAGATACGACAATGGAACAGACATATAAATGGCCGTATGAAAATGAAGCCGGCCAGGAAGAAACATTAACCTGCGACGTACTGGTGCTGGGAGGCGGCCTTTCCGGGTGTTTTGCGGCGATTGCCGCCGCCCGCAGGGGCCAGTCCGTCATTCTGGTGGAAAAAGGAGTGACCGAGCGCAGCGGCTGTGCCGGAACAGGATTTGATCACTGGGAGTCCGCCTGCACCAACCCCTGTTCGCAGGTGACGCCGGAGGAGATTGCGGAGGCTTACGTCCGGGAGCAGGACTGGTTCAGCAATGGAATCGCCCACTATATTGAATGCCGGGAAGGCTATGACCGTCTTCTGGATATGGAGCGCTTCGGAGGCAAGATCCGGGATACGGAGGATGAATTCGCGGGAGCGGAGTTTCGGGACGATGAGACAAAGCTGATGTTTGCCTATGATTATAAAAACAGATTTACCCTGCGGGTCTGGGGTTCTACCTTTAAGCCGGCCCTGGCAAAAGAACTGAAACGGCTGGGGGTAAAGGTCCTGGACAGAACGGAAGCCACCGCCCTTCTGACCGCGGTAAATGAAAAAGGAGAGAAGCAGGGCGCCGGGGCTATGGGCATGAATGTACACACGGGAAAATTTTATATTTTCCGGGCAAAGGCCACCGTTATGTGCATGTCCAGGCCTGCCAGAGTCTGGCTTTTTAACAGCGATACCGTGGGGCTTTGCGAGTTTCGCCCCCTTCAGAGCATCGGAAGCGGACACGCCATGGGCTGGAGGGCCGGCATGGAGTTTACCATGATGGAAAAATCCGTGCGGGCGGAGTTTTCCGCGGCGGGACGCAGCTTTCCTCCCTATGGAACCGGAAACAACCACAATACCTGGTATGCCGCCACGATGGTGGATGCCAGAGGAGTGGAGATTCCCTATGTGGACCGGGACGGAAAGGAATTGAAAACGGTTTCAGAAAGATATTATCCCGCCCCGGGACAGAAATTCTTCCTGAAGGGAGGCGTTATCGACAATCCCAAATATGAGTATCGGGGCCCGGAAACCCTGGATTTTGACACGCTCATGAAACGCGGATATCAGCTTCCCTTTTACGCGGACTTAAGCCGTATGCCCGAGATGGAGCGAAAGGTGATCTGGGGCATGATGGTGGGAGAGGAGGCCAAAACCAAGATTCCCATTTACGAAAATTATAAGGAGAGAGGGTTTGACCCTGAAAAGCATATGCTGCAAAGCTACGGTACCGGCTGGCAGTCTGCCAGCTTTCTGGAGCAGGAACGGCAGTTTTTCGGCGCTCCCGGAGGCGTTATGCACGATTGGGATATGATGACCAATATCCCCGGCGTCTTTGTGGCGGGAGATCAGATTTTTGCCTCTGACTGCGCGGGAGCCGCCTGCGCTACCGGTTATTATGCGGGCCGTAAGGCTTCCGCCTTTGCAGGAAAACAGGAAAAGCTGCTTTCCTGCTCACCAGAAGAGGCCCGGACTGAAAAAGAACGGCTGCTGGCTCCGCTGTACGCTGACAGAGAGGACGGCATCAGCTGGAAGGAGTTAAATATGGCCATCTCCAAGGCTATGCAGAATTACTGCGGCGGCGTGCGCTGTGAAGCCCTTCTGCGGGAGGGATTGGATCTGCTGGATCAGTTTGAGCGGGACATGGTTCCCAGACTGACGGCCTCCAACCCCCACGAACTGATGCGGGTTCATGAAGTGCTGGATATTCTCACGGTATCCAGAATCGTACTATACGCCAGTCTGGCGAGAAAATGCAGCAGCGAACCCCTGTTTTTCCGAAGAAGCGATTATCCGCAGATGGATCCGCCTCAGTGGCAAAGACATATTGTACTCCGTCAGGAGGAGGGGAAGGTACTGGAGCGAAATGTTCCCCTGGATTATTTCGGCAGCCTGAAGGAGGAGTATGAAAAGCACAACCAGGATTATCTGGAAGGAGAGGAGGCCTATATCTATGAAACAGATTGAATACCGGGTCAGTCCGGTTCCCTGCAGCACCAGGCCCCTGAAGTTTGATGAAACTCTCTGCATAGGATGCAACCGGTGCGCCGGCGTGTGCCAGTGCGATATACTTATTCCCAATCCTGAAAAAGGCAGGCCTCCCGTGGTGATGTATCCGGGAGAATGCTACTACTGCGGCGCCTGCGTGATGGCCTGTCCCAGAGAGGGCGCCATCCGTCTGGTGCATCCTCTGATGAACCAGGCAAAATTTGTTCCTGTGAAAAAAACCGATCTCGTTGACAAAAACGCCGGGTAATCGTACAATAAAACAGGATTTGCCTACAAATTTTTTACAAGGAGAACAGTTCATGCGGGAATATACGGACAAGGCGATACTGGTGGTCAGCTTCGGCACAAGCCATCACGACACCAGGGCCCTGACGATAGACGCGATAGAGAGAGATATCCAGGCCGCTTTCGGGGAGTACAGAATTTACCGGGCCTGGACAAGCAAGATGATTCTGGCCAAACTTCTGAAACGGGACGGGGAAAAAATTCCCAACGTGCGGGAAGCCATGGAACAGATGCGAAGGGACGGCATTGCCCATGTGATTGTACAGCCCACCCATGTGATTAACGGCATAGAGAATGATCTGATGAAGGAAGACGTACTGGAATTCCGGGAACAGTTCGACTCTATTTCTTTCGGTACGCCGCTGCTTACCAGCGCGGAGGATTCGGCGGCTGTAATTGAGGCGGTGGCGGAGGAGTTTCATGATCTGAAGCGAGAGGAGGCCCTTGTTCTGATGGGACACGGAACCACCCATTTTGCCAACTCCATTTACGCCGCCCTGGATTATCAGTTTAAGGATCTGGGCCATCCGAATATTTTTCTCGGAACGGTGGAAGCCTATCCCTCCATGGTGTCCTTAAAGCGGCTTCTGCGGGAGTATGGCCCTTCCAGAGTCATTCTGGCTCCCTTTATGATTGTGGCCGGCGATCATGCCAGACATGATATGGCCGGGGATGACGAAGATTCCTGGTACAGCCAGCTGCGCGCGGAAGGCTATCAGGTGGACTGCGTACTGAAAGGACTGGGAGAATACGCCGGTATCCGGAATCTGTTTATCCGTCATGTCATGGAAGCGGGAGGGGAAACCAAGGATCTGATTTCCCATAGCTTCTTTTCCGAAAGCCGTGATGATGCCGCCGGAGTCTCTGCGCAGGTCTGACCTGTCCCGCGGTTGAGATATAAAAGGGTCTGTGTTATAATGAAATGTACTTCAAAAATCAACAGTACGGAGGATGAATATGACAAGTAAGCAGCGGGCTTATCTGAAGGGACTGGCTATGACCATGGATCCGATTTTTCAGATTGGGAAAAACAGCCTGACCCCGGAACTGACAGCCGCCATCGCAGAGGCGCTGGAAGCCAGGGAACTGATCAAAATAAGTGTTCTGCAGAACTGCATGGATGATCCCGGGGAGCTGGCCCAGATTGTGGCGGAGAGAACCAGATCCCAGGTGGTGCAGGTAATCGGAAAAAAGATTGTCCTGTACCGGGAAGGGAAAAAAGAGAAAAAGAAAATTGAATTGCCGAGGTAATCTTAAGATGAGCGGAGAAAAAAGGCAGGAAAACCGCAGACGAATTGGCATTATGGGCGGAACCTTTGATCCGATCCATATCGGGCATCTGATCCTGGGAGAAAACGCTTACCAGCAGTTTGAACTGGAGAAAGTGCTGTTTATGCCTTCCGGAAACCCGCCTCATAAGGTGGACCGGGAGGGCGCTTCCAACGAAGAGCGGGTGGAGATGGTAAAAAGAGCCATTGCCTCCAACCGTCATTTTGAGCTTTCCCTGGAAGAGATGCACGATCAGGGTTACAACTATACCCGGGAGACGCTGGAGAGGCTGACGGCTGCCAATCCGGATACAGACTACTATTTTATTCTGGGAGCGGATTCTTTGCTGAATTTTGAGACATGGAAAGATCCCCAGGAAATCTGCCGTCTCTGTATCCTGGTGGCGGCGGTGCGCGACCATATGCCGTCAGCGTTGATGGATGAGAAGATTGCGGGGCTTCGGGATAAGTTCCACGCGGATATCCGGAAGCTGGAAAGCCTGAATATCGATATTTCGTCTAGGACGATCCGTTCCTGGGCGGCGGAAGGAAGAAGCTGCCGGTATTATGTTCCGGAGCCGGTGATTGCCTATATGGAGGAGAGAGGAATCTACCGAAACCTTTCCGACTGAAACATGAAAACGGGAGACTGAACGTTTATGAAGCAGTATAATATCACGAAAATACAGAAAAAGCTGAGGAAAGAGCTGGACGATGACAGATACCGCCATACCCTGGGGGTGATGTACACCAGCGCGGCTCTGGCCATGCGTTACGGAGCGGATCTGATGAAGGCTCAGATAGCCGGGCTGCTCCACGACTGCGCCAAATGTATTCCCAATGATAAAAAACTGAAGCTTTGTGACAAGTACGGAATTCCCGTGACAAAAGTGGAAAATGACGCTCCGTTTCTTCTGCATTCCAAGCTGGGAGCCTATCTGGCAAAAACCAAGTACGGGGTGGAAGATGAGGAGATTCTGGAAGCGATTGTGTGGCATACCACCGGGAAGCCGGCCATGACGCTGCTGGAGGAGATTGTTTTTCTGGCGGATTACATTGAGCCCATGCGCTGGAAGGCGGAAAATCTGGCGCAGATCCGGGAAGCCGCCTTTGTGGATATCCACCGGGCGGTTTATATGACGCTGCACGATACGCTCCGGTACCTGTCCCGGGGCTCGGGAAAAGTAGATGAGATGACAAAAGAGGCCTGCCAGTATTATGAAACTCTCTGTCAGCAGAACGGAGAGATTTTCGGTACGGAGCATCTGAAACATATTAGTTGAAAAGGAGATAGTTATGGCAGACAAAAAAGCAAGAGAAATGGCAAAGATCGCCTACCAGGCGCTGGAAGAGAAAAAGGCGGAGGACATCCGCGTGATCAACATCGAACAGGTCAGTGTGCTGGCGGATTATTTTCTGATCGCCTCCGGAACCAACCGCAATCAGACCCAGGCCATGGCGGATAATGTGGAGGAGATGCTTCACAAGGCGGGATACCAGCCGCGCCAGACGGAGGGCTATCAGACAGCCAACTGGATTCTGATGGATTACGGCGATATCATTGTCCACATTTTTGATACGGAAAACCGGCTGTTTTACGATCTGGAACGTATCTGGAGGGACGGAAAGGCCATTACTTTGGAGGATCTTGAAAAAGGAGAAGAGGCATGACGGTAGATAAGAGCTTTTTGATAAAAAAAATTCAGAAGAGAGAGGCCATGATCGTAGCGTACTGCAGCTACACCAACATGCCTCTGGTGGTCTGCGACCCGGAGACCTTCAATGATCAGGTATGGATCTTTGAGACGGAAGCCCTGCTGCAGGAATTCGCGAAAAAGTATACGGAGCGGAAGGTGCTCTTAAAAGGCATCCAGTATAAAAATGATCAGTTCCTTACCTTCTTTTCATCCCTGTTTACCATGGGAATAAATGAACTGGTATTTGTGGACGAAGGCTCCACCACCAACATTGAGCTGACGGATCTGGTTCGCCAGCCTGATTATTCCAAAATGAAACCCCAGGAGAGGCCGCTTCTGAACCCGGAGCTCCAGCTTACCGGCATGTACTTTATGCAGGAAGCCGCCCGGCCGGTTCCCAATGAGGAGAAAGAGAACCTGAAGGAACTGGAGGAGGAACTGGCTGCCAATATGGTTAAGAGCCGGTATATCATTGCCATCGAACTGAACGAGGGTCCCGGCACGGACGCGGAGAAGCTTAAAAACAGACAGTATCGTGTGCCCATCCTGAAGAACAAGAAGGAAGAGGTGCTGCAGCCGCTGTTTACCGATCCCCTGGAGTTCCAGAAATTCGCCAAAGGCAAAAAGATGAAGGCCCTGGCGGTTCCCTACGGCGAGCTCGCCAAGATCCTGGCCAAGGAAGCCAGAGGCTATATGTTAAATCCCGTCGGATTTCATATCCTGATGCCCAGAGAGCTGCTGATGGGGCTGTCTAAGAGGTTTCAGTAGATGTGAATAAAAGCCGCAAAAAAGAGTATATTTGCATCCGGTCCATCCAGGTGTACAGATGTCGACAGGACAAGGTGAACACCGGATGGACCGGATGCATTTTTTTGCGGTATTCCCCCATATTCAATCTTTCTTATCTAACACTCCCCATACAGCCAAAACCAAACCTATTATTGCAATACCTGCGAAAATATAAACGGTCGGCATAAGACCATACTGCGAGATGTTCCAGATTGAAGAAAATCCCCCATTTACAGTCCATTCATTTGCCATCGAACCGGCTAAAATCAGTGCAATGGAAATGCTTCCTGCTAAAATCATTGCCGAACCTAAAATAACTTTCTTCATTTAGCTTTTCCTTTCTGAATTTGTTTGTTCATTCTGTTTTCTAACTGTTACGACACTTTTTACTTTACCATACATTCTTTTCTGTAAAATGCAACGCCGTATTTCAGGATATCCGAATACCCTTCCTGTCTCAGTGCTTCCTCGTATTTCTGTTCTTCAATCTGTCGGAGTGCTTCGTCGCACTTGCTTTCCAGTTCCTGATAAGTATGTGCCACTTTAATTTCAAGGATGACGGCCTTTCCTCTGACACTGGGGTACTTCAGCAGGATATCCGGGCGTCCGTTCCCGGATTCCCGGTTCGACAGGACAATATAGTTCCCGATATTTTTGAGCATTCCTGCGAGAAATCCATGATAGTAACTCTCCTGATAATCATAGAAGCTGATCGTTTCCATGAGGTTTTCAGAGAGGATCTCAGCCATCTTTTCCCGGTCTCCGTTCAGGATGCTTTCATAGAGCAGAGAAAACTTCTTATCCTTTGTCTTTTCCTCAAACCAGCGCAGGACTGTGTTTTTATAAATATAACGGACCTCGCTGTTCGGGATCGCCATTTCTACCAGAATCTCTTCCCCGTCCTGCTGTTCGCTGATCTTCTTCAGATAGCCTGTGAAGAAGAGGAAGTTCCACAGGTTATCCTGTGTGGAGTCCATGTCGTCATAGGTGATGTCTTCATGAATCGGTTTGGTGATGGTCTTTCCTTCAATGAGAGCCTCAATTTCCTGTTTTACGGAGAGATCCGCACGCTCCACAAGTGTGCGGACGATGCTGTTGGAACTGGTATTGGACCAGTAAGGGCGGAGCAGTGCATTTTTATCCTTGTAACAGGAATTTGCATAACTGATGACGCTCCAGGGGTTATATACTTCCGTCTCACCGAACCGATATCCATCATACCATGTCCTGACTGCGGTACGGTTTTGCTCCAATCCGTAATGTGTAAGCATCTGATCCACTTCATTCTGTGTAAATCCGAAATGTTCCGCATAGCTGGTATCCATGATGGAGACAACATTCAGGTTATTCAGACCGGTAAAAATGGACTCCTTGCTGATGCGCAGGCATCCTGTTATTACGGCAAATTCCAGCGTGTCGTTTGTCTTCAGGGCCGATTCAAAAAGGGAGCGGATCAGCGATACCATACGGTCATAAAAACCGCTGAAATACGCATTTTCCAACGGAACATCGTATTCGTCAATCAGGATGACCGTCCTGCGTCCGTAAAATGTATACAGACATTCGGAAAGGAATTTCAATGAAGTAAGATACTCTTCATCGTCTGCACCACGGTTCATCAAAAGCTGATATTTTGTGCGGTCATCCTCGGAATTCAGATATCGAATGAGCTGTGGATGCTTTTTAAACTCTCTCGCAATCTCTTCTTTCAGGCAGTGGAATGCAGATTCATAGCACGCCTGTTTCATGGATTTCAGTGACAGCGAGATCACCGGGTACTGTCCCAGTTCTCTGATATAGTCTTCTCCTGCAGCCATGATTTTTTTCCCGGCAAACAGGTGCGACCGGTCATCATCAGATTTTTCAAAAAAGTAGCGCAGCATGCTCATGTTCAATGTTTTTCCGAACCGTCTCGGCCGGGTGAAGAGATTGACCTTTCCGCGCAGATCGATCAGATCTTTTATGAGCAGCGTCTTATCGACATAGTAGTAGCCTTTTTCAATGATTTCTTCAAAGTTTTCCACTCCGATCGGAAGCGGGGTCCATTCCATATAAAACGCCTCCCTTCTTTTCCTGTGTCCATCTTACTACATTTGCATGGGAGCGGCAAGGCGGAGATGAGGAAGAAGAAAAATTTTTGCAAAATACAATATGGCAGAAGGCAGCAGGGCAGAGCGTGTCTTGACGCCGGCAGTGCCTGCTGCTATTTTAGTATTGAGCCACAGAAAAGAATATAGTGGCAGACAGGGTATGTCGTGTAGTTAGCGTTGGTTTATACCGGCGCGAAATAGGATGATGGACACTTTATGTCCTGTTCACATGCTTGAATATTTGCTATTTTATACTAAAGGAGAGCAGCCATTCCATGAATCAGCAAAAAACAGGAGCATTTCTAAAGATGCTTCGAAAGCAGAAGGGACTTACGCAAGAACAGATTGCAGAGAAATTGCGTGTACATCGTCTTTTGCTAACAGGAGCGATTTTCTGGTTTGTTTCAAGTTTGATCAACCACACCATATTAAACAGTAATGCAGTACTAAGCGCAATAGCAGACTTTGCTGAAGGCGCGGCAATCGGAATGATTATATGCGGTATAGTATTTACAGGTCGCTATGGCCAAAGAATAAAGGCATTTAAACAACGGTTATTAAAAAAGGAATAATAAAAAAGCAGGGGGTTCAATTTCTCCTGCTTTTTTGAATGCTGTTTAACTATTGAAAAAACCGGAATACCCCGAATACTTTTCCCAGGATCTGGACGTCTCCCTCCACGATGATAGGATCCATGGTGTCGTTTTCCGGCTGAAGGCGGATATGACCGTCTTCCCGATAAAAAGTTTTCACCGTAGCGGAGTCATCAATCAGGGCTACCACAATATCGCCGTTTCCGGCGGTGGGCTGCTGTCTGACCAGCACGCAGTCGCCGTTTAATATGCCGGCGTTGATCATGCTTTCACCCTTGACCCGGAGCATGAAGCTCTGTTCATTCGGCATATATTCGCTGGGGATCGGAAAATAGTTCTCAATATTCTCCTGTGCCAGAATAGGCTGGCCTGCGGCCACGGTTCCGATAATGGGAACATTGACCATCTCTCGTCTGGTCAGCCCGAAGCTGTCGTCCAGGATCTCAATGGCCCTGGGTTTGGTGGGATCACGGCGGATATAGCCGTTTTTCTCCAGCGTCTCCAGATGCGCATGTACGGAAGAGGTGGATTTAAGATGAACGGCTTCGCAGATCTCCCGGACGGCCGGCGGAAATCCCCTCCTTAGAATCTCATTTTTAATATATTCCAGAATTTCTTTCTGTTTGGGGGTAATGTTACCGCTTCCCATCCCGCAACCTCCTGTATTCGACACGTTTTTACTAAATAGAAGTATAGCACAGCCTCTCCTAAAATGCAAACACATGTTTAGAATGTTTGTTCGATTAACAGTTGACAAACATACGTTCTGCTATTATAATAAAGCAGAACAGATGTTCTGTTTCGGTTTCGTTTTATTTCAGAGGGAGATGCTGAAGATGAAGAGAGAGTATGGTCAGAGAAACGCTTATGGAAGAGCAAGACAGGGAGAATATGTATACGGCAGAGAAGAGAGGCTGCGCCTTCTGCGGATCAGACGCAGGAGGCGGGCTTTCAGAAAAAGGCTTCTTCTGACGGCAGCCGCCGTCGCAGCTGCCTTTCTGCTGGGCTTCAGCCTGTCAGGCTTTTCCGGCATGCCGTCGGAAAAGACTCCTTCCTACAAGTATTATACGGCGGTCACCGTGCACCGGGACGATACGCTCTGGAGCATTGCGTCTCAGTATATGACGGATGGATATGACTCCCTTCAGGACTATATCGGAGAGATCCGGGAGATCAACGGCATGGAGAGCAGCAAGCTGTACTACGGGCAGAAGCTGGTTGTCCCCTATTACTCATCTGAAATCCTCTAAACAGGACCGGAGGGCCAAATTAAGAAAGTCATAAGGAAAGGTTATGCAAACCCGCCGGGCGGAAGTATTGTAAACTTTTTTTCCGGATGCTATAATATCCCAAGATAGAGGGAGTAACTTCTATACAAACTTTTGAAAGGGGATTTCGTATGAAAAAGAAACTTTTGAGCGGCTTTCTGGCAGGCTGTCTCTGTTTAACGCTGTGTCTGCCCTTTACCGCCTACGCGGACGGTCAGAAGGTAGTGACTCTGGGAGCGGACCTGACAGAAGATCAGAAGACGGCGGTACTGAAATATTTCGGCGTGCTGGGACAGAATATCAAAACGCTGACCATCACCAACCAGGACGAGAGAAACCACCTGGGATCCTATGTACCCATTGAGCAGATCGGAACCAGGACCTACAGCTGCGCTCTGGTAAATCCCACTGCCTCCGGCGGTATCCAGGTGAAGACGGCGAATCTGAGCTGGGTTACCAGCAACATGATTGCCACCACACTTTCCACCTCCGGCGTGGTAAACTGCGATGTACTGGCGGCTTCGCCCTTTGAGGTATCCGGTACAGGAGCTCTTACCGGCATTATTATGGCATATGAGACGGCCAGCGGCAATACGCTGGATCCGGTGAAGAAGGAGCTGGCCACCCAGGAACTGATTACCACCGGCAATATTGCCAATGAGGTGGGACAGGAGCAGGCCACCAGCATTGTGAACGAGATCAAGATCGAAGTCATCCAGGGCCAGGTGGTAGAGCCTGAGAAAGTGGAAGAGATCGTTGATAAAGTGGTGGCGGAGAAAGAGCAGGAAGTTGAAGTGTCTCTTTCCGATGAAGACCGGGATATGCTGAAAGATCTTATGACGCAGATTGCAGATCAGCAGTACGATTATGATGAGATGAAGGACACTCTGGAGAGAGTGGAAGAGAATGTGGAATCCATTGACCAGAATGTGGACGCCATCAACGACAAGGTGGACGATCTTACACAGACAGAGGCGGCCCAGACAGAAGCGCCGGCTGAGTCTGAGAGTGAGACGGAGCCTGAGACCATTGATCCGGACAGTATCCTGATGAATACAGACGACAGCGCGCTGGGCGAGGGCGTAACGATCGACGCTACCGCTCCGGAGGCGGTTCCTGAGACACAGCCTGCCACTGAGACAGAGCCGGATGCCGGATTTGAGATTACTACCAGCGATTCCTATTCTGACTCTGAGACATCCGGTGAGACATCTCCTTCCACGGAGACAGCCGAGACTGTACCTGCCACGGATGTTCCCGCTTCCGAGACGCCCGGGGCGGATGACGGCTATGTAGACATCATGGGCGGTGAAACCGCCGCTACCGATGTACCTGCCACGGAAACTCCCGCTTCCGAGACGCCTGCGGCAGCTGACGGCTACGTGGACATCATGGGCGGTGAAACCGCCGTTACCGATGTACCTGCCACGGAAGCTCCCGTTTCCGAGACGCCTGCGGCGGATGACGGCTATGTGGACATTATGGGCGGTGAAACTGCTTATACCGAAACGACAGAAGGAGCGGCAGAAGGCGAAACAGCCGCGCCGGCTGCTCTGACTCTTGGAAATTATACCTTTGTTCCGGCCGCGTCCGCTCTGAACGGGGAGATGGGCACCAATGCGGCGGCGGGAACCAGCCAGGTGGAAATTCTCTTTGCGGACGACAACATTGTTCCGGTTTCCGGCACGCTTACAGTTTCGGATGACATGGGGAATGTTTATGCTTCGGTTGACCTTTCGAATACTGCCCAGGTATCCAGGGATGTGATCTCTGAGACGGACAGAACCAATTACTGTTCCGGATGGACAGTCAATACGGGAACCTCCCTCCTGGTAAATCTGGGAACGGCTCTTCCCGCATCCGGCAGCTATACGGCCACCGTTAGCGCAGTTGTGGCGCAGACAGCGGATCCTTCCATGCTGGAAGGCCTGCCCACGGCACAGGTGGAGATGGCCCATCCCTTTGCCACAGATGCCTACGGCGTATCGGTTCCTGTGACTGACCTGCAGAGCACCGTTGCCGGCAGCACCCTGGCCGGTACTGTATACTTTGACGCAAATACGGGAATGGCCTCCGCTGCTGTAAGCGCGTACGATCAGGCCATGGTTTCCTTCGATGTGACCAGCTTCACACCGGATGCGCCGGCCTTTAACGTAACCTGCCTGCAGCCGGGTACGACACAGTTTACGGTCGATTTCTATGACGCAAACGGCACTTATCTTGCCTCCACCGTCTATGAACTGACGATCCGTTAACTTAATTCTGACCAAAACAGTTAAAAATGAACAGGGCTTCCTGACCGGGATAGGACAGGAAGCCCTGTTTTTTGAAAGAAAGATTTTTTCCTGTTTAACTTCGTCAATATCTGTCTCTTTTTACTCAATATTTGTATAGAATGAACCCCTTTTTCTGTATTAAGATACGGTGAAATGATTCCTGCGGTATTCCGAAGGAGAACAGCCTGTTTTCTTTCGGAAGGCAGCGGCAAATCTGCTTGCGTTGCTGAAACCGGTTAAAGACGCGATAGAAGAGAGAGAGTAAGCGGTTGTCTTCATCAGATGAATGCTTCTGAATATTCGATAATCGTTTAAATACTGGGAAATCGTACATCCTGTCATCTGCCTGAAAAAGCGGCAGCAGTTTTCCCGGCTCATGGGAATCCGGGAGGAAAGTTCGCCAAGAGACAGAGATGTCTGATAATGCTGATGGATATAATCCAGTATAAGCTGAAGTCTCTGAAGCTTTTCCGTTCCCACCTTCTGACGGCTCTGGAGTATCTGACGGTGATTTCGAAGCATCCTGGCAAAGATTTCTGCTCATTATCCGCTCATCCGTGCAGAGTATGGGAAACGGAAAGGCTCCCTTCGCGGCCTGTATCACAGAACTGATTCTCCGGATTATTACAACGCTGGGGCTGGCAAAACTCCTAGGCTACACGGGAATCTGCCTGGCAAGTCCCGTTGCTTGGCTGGGAGCGGATCTCCTTTTGGGAGTCGTATACGGGTCTATGATGAAACGTCATAAATCAGAAAAAAGCTGAGGGATCTTTTTCGCTTTCTTTCAGACGGCGAAAGAGGGTAGCGCGGCTGCAGCCTAAATATTCGGCTGCGGCGTCCGCCCCTTCCTCCCGTATAATGTCCCGGATCTGCTGGGCTGTACAGCTGATCCCTTTATCCAGAAAGCTGATCTTATGTTTCCCTGCGTTCCGTGAATTTTTTCTGACCCTCACGGTCAGCAGGTAAGTACCCGAGCCGGAAGGCTCCGGAACCAGCGATACGCCCAGAGGGGATAACCGGTTGTTTGCCTGCCGGATCTTTGTCTCCGTAAGTTCTTCTTTATGAATGATCCCGATTTCAAATCGTTCCTGCATGGTTTTTTCTCCCTATAGCGGTTTGACATATATACAATATCAGTATAGTCGATCTGCAGGAGCAGCGCAATACAGTATCATAATTAATTTTGAAACTATAGATACAAGAAAACCGTCCGGACTGCAAAAGGAATTTTCTTGACAGTAAAAACCGGGAGTGTTATAGTAGTGCATAGATCTATACGCAAAACACATGTTTTTCAAATAGATAAGTGTGCAGATCGGCTTGCCGACCAGCTTTCGCGTTCCGATCGCCTTTATTTACGGTTTAATCTCATAATTAATTATGATACTTATTTTCAGGGAGGCTTCTATTTATGGCTGAGAAAAAAGAAATATATACACAGACTTATCATGAACAGGTGGACATGCAGAACACCCGGCAGCTTCGGGAGGTTCTCAGTACGCTGCCCGGTTTTGCAAAAAGCTACTTCAGAGCCATTGAACCTACCACATCTGCCAGAACCAGAATTTCCTATGCCTATGATATCCGTACCTTCTTCCGGTATCTGCAGGAAGCCAACCCTCTGTTTCGGGACAAGGATATCCGTGATTTGAAGGTGGATGTGCTGGATCAGCTGGATGCGGTTGATATTGAGGAATACCAGGAATATCTCAAATTATATGAAGTGGATAAAACGATGGCCGGTTCCAACCGGGAGGCCGTTCTGACAAACGGGGAACGGGGGCTGAAACGGAAAATGTCTGCCCTGCGCAGTTTTTACGCTTATTTTTACAAGCGTCAGATGATTGAAAAAAATCCGACTCTCCTGGTGGATATGCCCAAACTCCATGATAAAGCTATTATACGCCTGGATGACGATGAAGTAGCTTCTCTGCTGGATTATATTGAGCATGGAGGCGATGATTTGAGCGGTCAGAAGAAAATGTACTATGAAAAGACAAAAATCCGGGATCTGGCCATTGTAACGCTTCTGCTGGGAACCGGCATCCGTGTCTCGGAATGCGTGGGCCTGGATATTCAGGATGTGGATTTTAAAAACAACGGCATTAAGGTGGTCCGCAAAGGCGGTTCCGAGATGATTGTCTATTTTGGACCGGAGGTGGAAACCGCCCTGCGAAATTATATAGAATTCAGAAAGGGAATCACGCCTCTGGCCGGGCATGAGAACGCTCTCTTCTACTCCACCCAGCGCCGCCGGATCGGCGTGCAGGCCGTAGAAAATATGGTGAAAAAATATGCCAGGGAGGTAACCACCACCAAGAAAATTACGCCTCATAAGCTTCGCAGCACCTACGGTACCTCTCTCTACCGGGAAACCGGCGATATTTATCTGGTAGCGGATGTGCTGGGCCATAAGGACGTGAATACCACAAAGAAGCACTATGCGGCTATGGATGACAGCCGCCGCAGAAAAGCCGCCGGGGCAGTCAGGCTGCGGGAGGACTAAAAAGCCTCCCTCTTTTTCCTGACGGGTATCCAAACCTCATAAACGGTATTTTGCGGGTCAGGATTAAAGTAAACTTCAACATCAGGTCCATAGGTAAATTCATAACCGGAAGTCGGAAGCCACTCTGTTACAATGCGTTTTTCCAGCTCTTGAATGGATTTGCCTGTTCCCGCCCCCGGAAAAATGGCCCACGTGCAGCCTGGAACGGTGTACTCTTCCAACGAATTGTCAATTTCAGCAGAAGAAGAAACCGCTATATAATATCTCCACTCTTCATCATCGCTGCAGGCACTTACACCTAAAACGCCCTGCGGCTCACAATTCATCAGCGAGATGATTTTTTCAAGAGTATCATCTAAAACTGCACTTTGCCACATTTGCGGCACTTCCAAAAAGTTCTGTTCGATTTCTCTGCTTAACGGGAATGACCTTCCGACAATACGAAACGCCTCTTTGGTTTCAATCCGATAATTCATTTCTTCCACTCCTTTGACAGTGATTTTGATGGTAATAGGAGGAAATGATTTGATTGCGATACCCTCGCTCTTTACCGACGAAGGATTTACGCCATGAACAGATTGAAATGCTCTGTTAAAGGCAGTAGGCGAAGCATACCCATATTTTGCAGCTACATCAACGATTTTTGCGTCGCTGCCTTGCAGGTCAACGGCAGCAAGCGACATTTTCCTTTTTCGGATATACTCGGCCAAAGGAATACCGGCTATATACGCAAACATTCTTTGAAAATGATACGCAGAGCAACAGGCAATTTGTCCGAGTTTTTCATACTCGATTTCGCCTGTTAGATTTTCTTCTATATAGCGAATTGCCTCGTTAAGTCGCTCAATCCAATCCATATTCATTTCCCCTCCTATCTATTTCATTTTATCAACTTGCAAAGGACAAATCCTCTCTTTCCCTGCACAAAAAAGAGTGCTGCAAAATCATAAAAATGAAGCAGCACCCTCGTTTTACCATAAATGTGAGGGAAAGCTGCAAACAAGAGTACACCTGGATGTACCCGGAAGCAATGAAATCTTTTTGCAGCTTTCCCTTCCCGAAAACATTCTTATATTAATCCAGCTTCTCTCCGGTGAGCATCTCATAGCCCTGGAGATATTTTTCGATGGTTTTATCCACAATTTCCTGGGGCAGCGTCCAGTTATGGCCGGAATTGGCTTTCAGCCAGTCTCTGGCAAACTGTTTGTCAAAGGAAGGCTGACCATGGCCCGGCTCATATCCTTCGGCCGGCCAGAAGCGGGAACTGTCAGGAGTCAGCATTTCATCTCCTAGGGTGATGACGCCGTTTTCATCCAGACCAAACTCAAATTTAGTATCCGCGATAATAATACCTCTGGTGAGGGCATACTCCGCGCACTTTTTATACAGGGCAATGGTGTAGTCCCGCAGCTTTTCGGCATACTCTCTTCCCTTCCCGGGATAATATTTTTCCAGATGCTCCACGCTCTGTTCAAAGGAAATGTTTTCATCGTGGTCGCCAATCTCCGCTTTGGTGGAAGGGGTGTAGATCGGTTCCGGCAGCTTATCGGATTCCTGCAGTCCCTCCGGAAGACGGATACCGCACACAGTGCCGTCCTTCTGATAGCTGGCCCAGCCGCTTCCCGTAATATAGCCCCGCACGATACATTCAACCGGAAGCATATTCAGTTTGCGGCACATCATACTGTTGCCGTCAAACTTTTCCTGCCGGAAAAATTCAGGCATATCCTTTACGTCAGTAGAGATCATATGGTTGGGAAGAATGTCCTGGGTCATGTTAAACCAGAATTTGGACATCTGGGTCAGAACGGTTCCCTTTTTGGTCACATCGTTATTCAGGATCACATCGAAACAGCTGATCCGGTCTGTGGCCACCATAATCAGACTGTCTCCGTTGTCATAAATCTCTCTTACTTTGCCTTCCTTGATTGGCTTCATTTCCTGCATAGTTCGCACCTCATTTGTTCTGTGTAGTTTCTTAATTTCATTTATGGAAATCAAATTCCTGCATCCATACGAAAGTACCACTATTTATGCCTACTGTCAAGTGCTTCAAAATGCCAAACTGCCTGAAGCGGTTTTTGGCCTCAGGCAGTTTGGGGGTATTATAAAATGGCAGTAAATAAACTATGTATACCTATCGCTTTACTCTGGCTCCGGCTCCGGAAAGGATGGCTTCCACTTCTTTTAAGCTGGCCATGGAAGTATCGCCGGGGGTGGTCATGGCCAAAGCACCGTGGGCAGCGCCGTATTCTACGGATTTCTGAGGGTCCTGACCGGTCATCAGGCCATAAATCAGTCCGGAGGCAAAAGAATCTCCGCCTCCCACACGGTCCAGGATCTCCAGATCTTTATAAGGCCTGGACTGATAAAAATTGCCGTCCGCCCAGCATATGGCGCTCCAGTCATTGACAGTAGCTGTTTTTACCTGGCGCAGCGTGGTCGCCACGATCTGAAAATTCGGATAGACTCTGACCGCCTCCCGGATCATTTCTTTATAGCCGTCCAGGTTCAGCTTCCTTAATCCGCTGTCATTCCCGGGAACCTCAAGTCCCAGGCAGGCAGTAAAATCCTCTTCATTTCCGATCATGACATCTACGTAGCGGGCAAGTTCCCGGTTGACTTCCCGGGCTTTTTCCTGTCCTCCTACGGCTTCCCACATGGATGGCCTGTAATTTAAGTCATAGGAGATTACGGTTCCATATTTTTTGGCAGTCTTTACAGCCGCAAGTATGGTTTCCTGGGACTGCCGGGAAAGAGCCGCATAAATGCCGCCGGTATGGAGCCAGCGCACGCCAAGTTCGCCAAATATATAGTCAAAATCAAAGTCTTCCGGCAGCGCTTTTGCTATGGCCGTTCCGGAACGGTCTGAACATCCCAGAGCCCCTCTGATTCCGAAGCCCCTTTCTGTAAAATTCAGGCCGTTTCTGCAGATACGGCCGATGCCGTCGGTACGCATCCAATGGATCAGGGACGTGTCCACCCCTCCCTGACTGATCAGATCTTCCAGCAGCAGTCCCACCTCATTATCGGCAAAAGCTGTGATAACCGCTGTATTCATGCGGAAACATTTATGCAGACCCCGAATCACATTGTACTCTCCGCCCCCTTCCCATACGCGAAAAGAGCGGGCCGTGCGGATCCGTCCTTCTCCGGGGTCAAGACGGAGCATGATCTCTCCCAGAGATACCGCGTCAAACCGACATTTCCCAGGCGGCTTTAAACCTAAATCCATACAGCTTATCCCCTTATTTCTTTTGCCAGGTCTACAGCCTCTCTTGTCATTCTGGTAATTTCCTCAAACGCACCGGCCTGGATCAGATCTCCTTTTACCATCCAGCTTCCGCCGCACGCCACAATAGAGGAACACTCCAGATACTCTCTCAAATTGGAAGCGCTTACTCCGCCTGTGGGCATAAAACGCAGGCCTACATAAGGAGCAGCCAGCGCTTTGATTGTAGATACGCCGCCGTACTGCTTGGCCGGGAAAAATTTAACAACCCTGAGCCCTCTCTTCACAGCCTGGGCCACCTCAGAAGGGGTTACACAGCCGGGAAATACGGGTATCTGACGGTTCAGACAGTAATCAACGATTTGAGGATCAAAGCCGGGACTTACAATGAATTTTGCGCCGGCATCTACAGCGCGGTTCACCTGCTCAACGGTAAGGACGGTTCCGGCGCCCACCAGCATATCCGGAAACTCGCGGCTCATCTGTCGGATGCTCTCTTCAGCGGCATCTGTGCGGAAGGTTACCTCCGCGCAGGGAAGACCGCCCTGGCAAAGGGCCTGAGCCAGGGGCTTTGCATCCTTGGCGTCATGCAGTACGACTACAGGCACAAGTCCCAGTTTTTCAATCTGTTCTTCCAATTTTCGGCTGTCCATATTCATTTTCCTCCGTTCTTATTTGTCTGACGTCTTATGTAAAATAAAAAAATATATATGACGTCATATGTATTTATAAATTTAATCTAGCATTGAAGGGTTTTGCAGTCAATACATCATATGTATTTTCTCTTTTATGCACAAAAAAAGGACGTTTTTCAACGAAAACGTCCGATCTTTTTGGGTATTTTTTAATTTCTGGTTTCCTCTTCTGCTTCCATCAGTTTGCAAAGCGCCTGGCGATTGTAGGTAAGGTGCATCACCATGGCGCATTTGGCGCCCACAGGATCTTTTTTCTCAATAGCCTGCACAATAGCCCGATGGGCCTTCAGCGTTTCCTGCATCAGAGAGCGATGGGTAAGACTGGCAAAAGTCTGTTCCGCCGTATTGATAACCGGGATCAGGGTTTCGATAACCCGATTGCGGCTGCATTTCGCAATATAAGTATGAAATTCAATATCTTTTTTCATATGGTTTTTTCCGCCCAGATAAAGTTCTTCCGTCTCCCTGCACAGAGCCGTTAAGGTTTGGCGTTCTTCATCCTCCGCATACCGGGCTGCCAGGTATGCCGTTTCCGGTTCGATCATCAGCCGCAGTTCAAAAAGCTCCAGCGCCAGCCGGTATTTGTCATCCAGCCGTGACAGTCCCAGAGGATCATTTTCTGTGGAGCAGGTACTGACCACAAAAGTGCCGGCGCCTCTTCTCACTTCAAGAATCCCTCTCGATACCAGGCTTTTAACCGCTTCCCGGATCGTACTGCGCCCCACGCCGAATTTTTCCGCCAGTTCAAATTCATTGGGCAGCTTTTCCCCTACGCCAAGAGGCTCCTGCAGAATATATTTCATCAGTTCATCTTCGATCTGCGCGCCAAGCAGTTTTTTTTCAGGCTTCTCATACTGATACATCTTTATCCCTCCAGAATAATGGTAAAAGGCCCGTCGTTGCAGAGACGCACCTGCATTTCCTCTCCGAACTCTCCCGTCTGTACGTCTGGAACCTGCTGACGGCACCGGGAAACAATGTAATCGTACAGTTCCTCTGCCTGGCGGGGATCCCCCGCATCCACAAAGGAAGGACGGTTTCCTTTTGAGCAGTTGGCGTACAGCGTAAACTGGGAAACCAGAAGAAGGGAGCCGCCCACGTCCTTCAGCGAAAGATTGGTCTTTCCATTTTCATCGGCAAAAATCCGCAGGCCGATCATCTTTTTAATCAGCCGGTCCGCTTCCTCTCTGGTGTCTTCTTTTCCAACGCCGATCAGCACCATAAATCCCCGGCCGATGGATCCGGTTACCTGTCCGTTAATAGTGACGGAAGCCTCCGTCACTCTCTGAATCACAAATTTCATCCTTTGTACTCCTTTGGCAAATTAAAGGGATCCGCGCAGACGGCGCTTCTTCCCGACTCCCCTCTATTATAGGCAAAAAACCCGGAAATCTCAATCCATGATTGACGAAGATTTCAGATTATATTATGATGGTCAGGGTTAAAACCGCGTAAGCGGAAACCAACAGCAAGCAGACCGGAGGAATTACATGAAGCTGCAGAGATTAATGAGCCTTGTGCGCAAGGCTGTGGACGAATATCAGTTAATTGAAGAGGGAGACCGAATCGCGGTGGGGATATCCGGCGGAAAGGACAGCCTGGCGCTGCTGTATGCTCTTTCAGGCCTCAGAAGGTATTATCCGAAGCATTTTGAGCTGGAGGCGGTAACGGTCAGCCTGGGATTTGAAAATTTCAATCTGGAGCCCATAAGGGCCCTGTGCGCCGATCTGGATGTTCCCTACACGGTGGTGGAAACTCAGATCGGAGAAATTATTTTTCAGGACAGAAAAGAAGAAAATCCCTGTTCCCTCTGCGCAAAGATGCGCAAAGGCGCGCTGAACGAAAAAGTAAAAGCCATGGGCTGCAACAAAGTGGCCTATGCCCATCATAAAGATGATGTGGTGGAAACCATGCTGCTCTCTCTTATTTTTGAGGGCCGTTTCTATTCTTTCTCCCCCCGGACCTACCTGGACCGGATGAATCTTACGGTCATACGTCCCATGATCTTCGTGGATGAGGCGGACGTAATCGGGTTTCAGAACAAGTACTATGTTCCTGTGGCCAAAAATCCCTGTCCTGCCGACGGAAAGACAAAGCGGGAATACGCAAAAAATCTGCTGGCACAGCTGAACCGGGAAAATCCCGGTGTAAAGGAGCGTATGTTTACCGCCATTTTATCAGGAAATATTCACGGCTGGCCTCCCAGACAGACACGGCGCAGAGAAGGATAAGCATCCTTATCTGCGCCGCAGTTTTTCCAGCAGGTTTTCAAAATATTCCGGAAGGGGAGCCTCAAACTCCATATACGTCCCGGTCTCCGGATGGATAAATCCCAGGGTCATGGCGTGAAGCGTCTGCCCTGTCAGGCCGGGGATGGGGCATCTGGAAGGGCCGTACACGTCGTCCCCCAGCAGGGGATGGCCGATGCTGGCCATGTGAACCCGGATCTGATGGGTTCTTCCCGTCTCCAGGCGGCACTCCAGGTAAGTGAAGCTTCCGAACCGCTCCAGTACCCGGTAATGGGTGACGGCATTTCGACCGCATCTTTCATTTACGGCCATTTTTTTCCGGTCCACCGGATGTCTGCCGATGGGAGCGTTTACCGTGCCCCCTTCTTCCTTCAGGTTTCCGTGGACGATGGCCCGGTATTTCCTGGTGATGGAATGGTCTTTAAGCTGCTGCGCCAAAAAGCGGTGGGCGGCGTCCGTTTTGCAGACCACAAGGGAACCGGTGGTATTCTGATCGATCCGATGGACGATTCCGGGCCGCATCACCCCGTTGATTCCGGACAGCTGGTCTTTGCAGTGATACATCAGCGCATTGACCAGCGTGCCGCTGTAGTGTCCGGGACAGGGATGCACCACCATGCCCTTGGGTTTATTGATCACAAGCAGAGAAGCATCTTCATAGAGAATATCCAGCGGTATAGGCTCCGGTACGATTTCCGGCTCCACCGCGTCAGGGACGGAAAGGCTGACCCGGTCGCCCTCGTTTATTTTATAATTGGATTTGACCGGTTTATCCCCTACCAGTACCCTTCCTTCCCCCACCAGCTTCTGGAGAAAGGAGCGGGAATAATCCGGCAGTCTGGAAGCCAGGTAGCGGTCAATCCGATCGCCCTGCTCTTCCCGGGTCACCCGGAAATTCATGTTCTCCATTTATTTCTTTTTACTCTCCTGAATTTTATCTATAAGTTCATTTACATAGTCTTCCCGGCTTTTTTTCCCCTGGAGGCGGGCAAAATCTTCTTCTTTGTAGTAAAACAGGCAGACCAGAAGCAGAACCGCCACGCTGACGCACACATAGATGTCCGCCACGTTAAAGATCGGGAAATCAATCAGCTGGAAGTAAAAAAAGTCGATCACATAGCCGTGCAGCAGACGATCCAGCATATTTCCCAGGGCGCCGGCGCTCAGGGCAACGCAGAGAACGCGCATAATCATAAATCTTCTCACAGGGGGAATGTGCAGATAAAACCAGACTGCCGCCGCCGTAATCATCAGCGCGAATACCACAAAAATCCACTGCATATTTTCCAGCATTCCGAAAGCGGCTCCCCGGTTTTCCAGATACTGGAGCTGAAATATACCGGGCAAAATCGTGACCGGCCCTCTGTCTTTCAAAAAGACGGCGGCCCCCAGCTTTGTAAGCTGGTCCAGCACAAGAAGCAGAATCAGCCCGCCAAAGCCCTTACAACAGGAAATATATTTACTCATTTGATCTTTCATAGCGCGTGATCCTCGTATTCCGTCAGCAATTCTGAGTTTCAGAAAGGCTGTCAATGGCTGCCAGCATTTCCTGATCTGTAACAGTGTCGTCGATAAAAGCCTCTCCCACAGATCTAAGCAGGATAAAACGGATCTGGCCGGAGGCCATCTTTTTATCATGCCTGGTTACAGAGAGAATATCCCGGGCGTTCAGTCCATTGAGGGAAACAGGAAGGCCAAATGCCTGGCAGGCGGAACGGATCTGCTCCACCTCCTTGTCGGAAAGGAATCCCCTGGCCTGGGAAATGCGGGCAGCCGCCAGACATCCCAACGCCACACACTGACCATGAAGCATGGAGAAATTTTTCAGTTTCTCAATGGCATGGCCCACTGTATGTCCGAAATTAAGCAGTGCCCGTTCCCCTTTTTCAGTAGGATCCGCCTCCACCACCTGACGCTTGATTTTGCAGCTCTCCTCCACCATATGAACAAGCTCCGGGAGACTGCGCTGCAGGATCTTTTCTCTGTGACAGAGCACCCAGTCAAAATAAGAGGCGCTGCGGATCAGCCCATGCTTCAGGATTTCCCCCATACCGCAGGAGAACTGTTCCGCCGACAGTGTTTTCAGAACAGAAAGATTCATATAAACCAGAGAGGGCTGATGGAAAGCCCCCACCATATTTTTATACTGTTCAAAATCCACCCCTGTTTTTCCGCCAATGCTGCTGTCCACCTGTGCCAGCAGCGTGGTGGGAATCTGGACAAAACGGATGCCCCTCAGATACGTGGCTGCCGCATAGCCGGTCATGTCGCCTGTAACGCCGCCGCCCAGAGCCACCAGGATATCCTGCCGGTCCAGGCTGTGCTGTATCAGATGTTCATAGATTTTCTGAATCTCGCCGAGATTTTTATGAGCTTCTCCTGCCGGTATCACGCAGACAGATATGTCCCTGCAGTGCGGCCGCAGCAGTTCTTCTACCTCTCTGCCATAAAGGGTCATTATGTTGCTGTCGGTTACCAGGCAGAGCCGCCGTTTCTGTATGTCCAGCTGTGCCATCCGCTTCGGCAAATTTTCAAAAGATTCTTCCAGCCAGATCGGATAGGCAGGCTGATCGCCTGCTTTTACAGGCAGACATATTTCGCCGGCAGTATTTACGGTATCTTCCGTCCACATAGATTTCACCTCATGTTTAACAATATTTTTCAAGGGTCACATAATGGCGTCCCTTTTTCGTAACATTTTCAGAGACTTTACAGTAACGGAACCGGCCATACCCCCGGACTGAGATGATCTCCCCCTCCTTAGGCCGGTATCCGCTGTTTGTGATCAGCCGTCCGTTAGCAAAGGTTTTTCCCCCTTCAATCAAACCGGAAAGACTGCTGCGGGAAGAATGGAAAGCCAGAGCCAGCAGGGCGTCCAGCCGGACGGAAGCCACGGTCCCGGTTATTTCCTCCAGCTTTGGCTGCCAGTTTTGCAGGGCTTGCTGCGTTTTTTCACATTTCACAGCTGTATGCCGGACTCTGTTCAATTCCTTTTCCAGGTAACCGGCCAGCTTTTCTTCACAGAAGAGCCAGGCTTCCTGATCCTCAAGTACGATGTCCCCCAGCTTTCCCCGCTCTATCCCCAGGTTCATAAGAGCTCCCAGATAATCGCGGTGGGTCAGCGTTTCCGCGAAACGCGGGTTCTGAGGACTGATTTTCAGGCAGCAGACGGGAAAAAGGCTTTCTGCCGCTTCCTGGCTGTCACAAAAAAGCAGAGCGTCAGGAATGAAGGCAATCATCTGACGCTCTGCGCATTCATAACCACCGAACATCCTGCTTTCAATAAAAGAAAGCTTTGACTGTGTGTCATGATAGATACTCTGCTCGTTCAAATTCAGAAAATCACTGAACGTGACAATATTTCTCTTCCATGCCGCGTCCGCCAGATCCAGCAGACGTCTCTGGAATAATTCATCCTCTCTTGTCATGGCTTAAAACTTCTTCTCAAAGGAAGGAACATCAAAGGCTCCGGTAAGAATTTCCTGGAAATCTCCGGAAATGTCAACGGAAGCAGGGGTAATAATGAAAATATAATTGCTGATTTTCTGCAGGTTGCCGTCAATGGCATAGCAGGAGCCGGAGGAAAAGTCGATGATGCGCTGAGCAATGTCCAGATCCAGCCCTTCCATATTCAGAACCACGGTGCAGTTGGCCAGAAGAGTCTCCGTAATCTCTCTGGCATCTTCCATGGAATGAGGCTTTATCACACAGACCTCCATCCCGGGTGCGCTGGCTTTCCTGGGACGCATGGGAGAAATCTTTGAAACGGGCTTCTGTCTGGGAGCCTGAGCACTGACTGATTTTGATCGGGAGGAAACTCCTGTTTTGGACTCCGCGGAAGCTGCAGTCCGCTGCTCAGAAGCTTCATCAAAAAGATCATCGTCATCATCCCGGTTTTTAATGAAACGTCTTCTGGGACGGGTTTCCTCAAATTCTTCATCCAGCTCGTCATCCAGGTAATCATTATCATCAAAATCGTCGTCATCATTCAGCTTCATCGCATTTAAAAATTTATCTAAAACACTCATGATAGTCTCCTTATTCTCTCCTGTTTTTCAGACTCCGGTCTCAGATCTGATAATCTCTGGCACCAAAAATCGCGGTTCCGACCCGTACCATGGTGGCGCCCTCTTCTATGGCCACCTGGAAATCAGCAGTCATTCCCATGCTCAGAGTACACATATTAACATTATCAATGTTTTTAGCTTTAATGTCAACACACAAATTCCTCAAATTTCGGAAGTGAATCCGATTATCTTCGGGATTATCCACAAAAGGAGCAATTGTCATCAGCCCCTCTACCCGGATGTGGGAAAGATGGGACAGCTTCTCTACAAAAGAAAGGGTCTCCCCGGGGGAAACCCCGAACTTTGTCTCCTCGCCGGCCACGTTTACTTCAACCAGCACAGGCATAACCAGGTTATGTTTTTCGGCTTCCCTGTCAATAGCTTCGGCAAGGTGAAGGGAATCAACGGAATGGATCATACAGGCTTTGTCAATAATATATTTGATCTTATTAGTCTGGAGATGACCGATCATGTGCCAGCGCAGATCTTTGGGAAGAATCTGGTATTTGTCCCGTAATTCCTGAGGCTTGTTTTCTCCAAAATCCCGAATCCCCTCCGGCAGAAGCTCTTCAATCATGGACGTCGGTTTTGTTTTGCTTACGGCAATCAGCGTTACCTCCCGGGAATCTCTTCCGCTGCGTCTGCAGGCTTCTTCTATTTTTTTCTGTACTTCATGCAGCTGCTCTTTCAGCATACTACCCGCTCCTTCCTAATACACAATATCGTCGTCATTTACTGTGGAGGCATCCAGTACAATATGATCGTGGGCCGCCAGACTGTACACATTATCCGGCTCCACAATACAGAACTCTTCATTCTCATCTATAACTGTTACCTCCCGGAAAACGGCGTATCCTTTATTTATATTGTAAACGCCCTGTATGGTGTCCATATTGCTCTCCTGGATCTGGAATTTTTTGTTTGTATCCAGCATCTGCACATAGTCTCCCTCCTCAAACAGTTCCGGGCTGACCAGATAATACCCTTCCTCTTTTCCGTACACGGTAGCCGTCACATACCGCACGGAAGCAGAGCCATCCCGGTTGAAGGTTTCCCGCAGAAGGGTAATCTCCCGCTCTGTGTCCTTATTGGCGATGACATATTCCTCCGGAATCCGGTAAAAGGTTTTCTCTGCGATAGCAGATGTGGGAATTTTCAGTCCGGTTTTCCGGTCCATCAGCAGCTCAATTTCCAGATAACGGTCTGAGACGTAGCGGGCCAGAGAAGTATTCAGCGAAATTTTTCCATAATAACCGCTTTCATTCTGAATAATGGAAAAAGGAGCGGAGAACGTATTGTTATCCTTTAAAAAGCGGAAACGGATGGAGCTGCGGTCCTGCAGTTCTGTGGCGAGAGAAGAATCCAGCGGAAAATACAGGGCCCATTCTTCACTTGTTACCAGCTTGTACAGCGGATCGCCGGCGCTTACCTGCTGGCTGAGCCGAAGATTTGTCCGATGATACTGGGTCTGGGAAAAGAGATCTGCGCTCAGTTCTTCTTCCGTGGCATCCTCCAGTCCGTCCACAGAATATACGACAAAGCCGGATTCCGGCGACACATAGGCGTCTCCGGAAGTGTAAAGGGCCGTATCGGTTTCGCTTTTTCCCATCTGCAGAATATAGCTCTCCAGATCCGCCTTAAAATTATAGACTTCCTGGAAAGTGCTCCCCTCAAATCCGATCAAAAATGAGGACATGGTGTCCTTCAGATTTTTCAGATCTTCGGCGGTAGGCTCTGCTGATGCCGCCTGGGCTGCCGAAGCCATATCAGCGCCGCCCACCGAGCAGACGGTGGTGCCGCTGCTTGCCATAGCTCCTTCCCTGGCATAATAGACAACACTGCCGCTGCCAGAAGACGGTACGATCGTCTCTTCCTTCAAAGCCAGAGCCGTATAGCGGTAATTCCCCGAGATTGCCCCTTCCATCACCTCATAGGAGACGGTGTGCTCTGCCGTCATATACAAAAAGACAGAAATCACCATGTATAGAAAAATAAATCCGAAAATAATAGTCCCGATATTCAGCACGGAATAGGGACGCCTGTACCGGGTGATTTTGGAATTTCTATTCTGTGAAGCCAATTTGTTTTTCTCCTTTCCGGCTTATTCTATCACGAACTTTTCCATATCTCAACTCTTATTCCCCTGACTTTCCCGGTTCCAATGCGAATAAAAAGAAAAAAAGAGGGAAAAATAGGAATGATACAATAAGGAGGAATGATGATGAGTTCAAAATTTTGGGATTACACATCTCTCACACTGGTCATTATCGGAGCCATAAACTGGGGCCTGATCGGCTTTTTC
>DVOS01000028.1 GCA_018713435.1 Candidatus Merdiplasma excrementigallinarum | reverse complement strand
ATCAGCGCAACCAGCGACCACGTTCAAGTAGAGTGGAAAATCTGAACACTCTTGATTTTGCCACTCTACTTACTTTCAAATCTAACATTTCTTTTTAATCTTGTTTGTACCCCTTGTACACCGATGCTTGCGATTTTTAAGATTAAAAAAATTCTGTAAAAACAGCCCGGCCTGTGCGCAGGCCGGGTTTTTGCATGTCTGTATTTACAGTTTCCCCTCTTCCTTTCTCCGTTTTCACAGGGGATTGCCTTTCCCTCCGTTTGCTGTTAGGATAGAGGGCAGATTAAGGAGGCGGTTTGACATGGCACTGTACGCGCTGGGAGATCTGCACCTGAGTTTTCAGGCGGACAAATCCATGGATGTGTTTGGGAAAGTCTGGAAAAATCACGAGCGGAAAATTGAAAAATATGTAAACCGGGTTGTAAAGCCGGAGGATACCCTGGTGCTTACCGGGGACCATTCCTGGGGAAGGAAGCTGGAGGAGTGCCGGGAAGACCTGGCCTTTATTGAGAGACTGCCGGGGCGCAAGATTCTGCTCCGGGGAAACCATGACATGTTCTGGGACGCAAAGAAAACCGGCCGCCTGAATGAAGAGTATCAGGGCAGGCTGTTTTTCCTGCAGAATAACTTTGCCGTCTATGAGGATTACGCCCTGGTGGGCACCAAGGGGTTTGCCTTTGAAGGCCCCTTTTATCTGGATAGGCGGGGCCGGGTAATCGGCTGGGATGAAGAGCGGGAACGGCAGGCGAAGAAACTGGTGGACAGGGAGATGGAGCGCCTGCGGATCTCCTTTGAACAGGCGAAAGGGGCGGGATACCGGAAATTTATCATGTTCCTTCATTACCCGCCCACCAATATTCTGGAGGAGGATTCTCCTTTTACCAGGATGGCGGAGGAATACCAGGTTTCGGCTGTGGTCTACTCCCACTGCCACGGAAAACAGCGGTTCGGGGACAGCATCCGGGGAAATTTCCACGGCATTCCCTATATGCTGGTGTCCGGGGATTACCTAGATTTTCATCCGGCACTTGTGCAGGTCCCCTGACTGTAGTAGAATGATGCTGTGGATAGAGAAAAGACGTGATGAAAGTCAGGAGAATACATGGCAAAATTATCGGTAGTGCTTCCGGCGTACAATGAGGAAGCCATGCTGCTGAAAGCGGCAGAGACATTAAAGGAAATACTGGAAAAAGAAAAAATCGAATATCAGCTGATTTTCGTGGACGACGGTTCCAGAGATCAGACCTGGAGCCTGATTACGGAGGCGGCCCGCAGGGATTCACACGTAACAGGCATCCATTTTTCAAGAAATTTCGGCAAGGAGGCGGCGATTTTCGCAGGCCTGGCCAATGCGGAGGGAGACTGCGCGGCGGTGATGGACTGCGACCTGCAGCATCCGCCCCAGACCCTGGTGCAGATGTACCGCCTGTGGCAGGAGGGCTATGAGGTGGTGGAGGGCGTAAAGCGCACCAGAGGGAAGGAGAGCGCCATCCACCGGGCCAGCGCCGGCCTGTTCTATAAGATCATGTCCTCGGCTACAAAGATAGACATGTCCAGGGCTTCGGATTTTAAACTGATGGACCGCCGGGCGGTGGATTCTCTGCTGGAGATGCCGGAGAGAAACGCTTTCTTCCGGGCCATGTCCTCCTGGATCGGGTTCCGCTCCACGACAGTGGAATTTGACGTCCAGGAGCGGGAAGCGGGAGAGTCCAAGTGGTCCACCCGATCCCTGATCCGATACGCCCTCACCAATATTGTGGGGTATTCTTCTGCCCCCATGCAGATGGTAACCGGAGCAGGCGCGGTGGTATTTCTCATGGCGGTTGTGCTGGGGATCCAGACTCTGGTAAAATACTTCAGCGGCCATGCGGTGGAAGGCTTTACCACTGTGATTCTGCTGCTGCTGTTTATCGGAAGCGTGATTATGATCAGCCTGGGAATTATCGGGTACTATATTTCCCGTATCTATGAGGAAGTGAAGGGCCGGCCCCGCTACATTATTTCCCGGAAAATCCAGGGAGAAACGCTTTCCGGGAGAACGCCGGAGAAAGCGCAGGAGAAAAGCTGATGAGAGAACTGTATCAAAAATATAAAGAGATCATCCGTTATCTGATCGTAGGAGTGCTGACCACGGTGGTGAGTCTGGCCTCCTACTATCTGTGTGTATATACGATTCTGGATCCGGACAGTCCCCTGCAGCTGCAGGCTGCCAATGTGATTTCCTGGATCGCGGCGGTGACATTTGCCTATTTTACCAACCGCAGCTATGTGTTTGAGAGCAAAAATCAGAACAGGCTGGGAGAGGCGGCGGCGTTTTACGGGGCCAGAGTGGCTACGCTGCTGATGGATATGGGCTGCATGTTTCTGCTGGTGACCCTGGCAGGGATCAATGACAAGATCGCCAAGCTGCTGGTGCAGGTGATTGTGCTGGTGGCCAATTATGTGCTGAGTAAATTTCTGGTGTTCCGGAAATCCTGAAAACAGGAGGGAAAGGCAGGAGAACCATGAATCGAATGCTGAAACAGTATATCAAAATGTTTGCCCAGAACTGTGTGCTGCCTGTCTGCTACCGGCTGAACTGCCGGGGGCCTGTGCAGCCGGAACTGGTTATATTTGCGGACGCCCATCACAACAGCCGGCCGGAAAATATGCGGCTGCTTTATGAAGCGCTGCAGGCAAAAGGCGGGCTTGAGATCCGGGAGATGTACCTGGATTACCAGAAGGCTTCTGCCGGGGCGGTGATGCGTCACATGTTCGGGTTTATGAAGCTGTATGCCCGGGCCGGCTGCGTGGTGATCTGCGACAATTTTCTTCCGGCGGCTTCCTGCCGGAAACGGAAAGAAACAAAGGTAGTGCAGCTGTGGCACGCCTGCGGGGCGTTAAAAAAGTTCGGCTATGATACGACAGACGACATTCCCAGGCAGTACCATGGGAATGTATTTCGAAACACCACCCTGGTGACGGTCAGCGCGCCCCGGTGCGTAAAGCCTTTTGCCTCCGCCATGCGGCTGACAGAAAAACAGGTGCGGCCGCTGGGAGTCAGCAGGACCGACCTCTATTTTCAGGAGAACTGGCGGGAAAGCTGCAGAAAGGAATTTTACCGGCTCTACCCCCAGGCCGCGGGAAAACGGGTGGTGCTGTGGGCCCCCACCTTCCGGGGAAATCCGGGAGCGCCTACTCTGCCGGCGCTGGATCTGAAAGCGCTTCAGGAGAGACTGGGAGAGAAGTGGCTGGTGCTCAGCCGGGTGCATCCCCATATGCACGAAGCCTACAAAGAGACGGACTGCAAAATGCCTACGGAGCGGCTGTTCCCCGTTGTGGATGTGCTGATTGCCGATTATTCCTCTCTGATTTTTGAGTACCTGCTGTTTGACAAGCCTTTGGTTCTGTATGCCCCGGATCTGGAGGAATATGAGAAAAAGAGAGGGTTTTATCTGAACTATGGAGCGATCCCCGGGTATCAGGTAAAAGCAGAGGAGGCCCTTGCAGATGCCGTCATGCAGGAATACCGGACGGTAAAATGTCCTGCCGGACAGGACGGACAGGACTGCCCGGATATGCCGGAAAATGACAGCAGACTGCTGCGGGCAAAGAGAGAGCAGTTTTTGGAGGCGTATATGAGCGGGTGCGACGGACAGGCGACCCGGAGGATTGCAGGATATATAACGGGATAGCCTTTTTTCGATCACATTTGTGTATTAAGATAGACCAACAGGAACAGAAAAGGATGCAAAATGGGAATATTTCTTCGTGCTGCCCGCAGGGCGGCAAGAAATCTTTATAAAACCTGGACTTTAAAATGGCTGTATCCGGCCAGATACCGCCGCTGTATCCGGCGACAGCCGCTGCAAAAAAAGAAAGCGGTATTTCTGGAGGTCAGGGAATCGGAGCTGTCCGATAATTTCCGCCTGCTGTGGCAAGAACTGGAGCGGCAGGGAGACTGGGAACTGACTCTTTGCTGTGTCCGGGAAGGAATGGAGAAGAGGAAAAAGGTGAGGCGGCTGTGCCTGCAGGCCATACCGGTTCTGGCGGACGCAGCGGTGGTTTTTATCAGCGATTCCTCTTATTTTTTCAGCTCTCTGCCTCTGCGGCCCCAGACAAAGGTGATTCAGACCTGGCATGCCTGCGGCGCTTTTAAGAAGTTCGGGTACAGCGTGACGGATAAAAAGTTCGGGGCGGACAGAAAAGATCTGGAGCGTTTTCCCCTTCATCGGAATTTTTCCATCGTGACGGTGAGCAGCCCGGAAGTAGTGTGGGCTTACGCGGAAGCCTTTCATATGGAGCGGGAGCGGGAGAAGATTCTGCCTGTGGGCATCAGCCGGACGGATCTATTTTACCGACAGGAATTTTTAGACGGCGCCCGCAGAAAGCTGTATGAACAAGTTCCGGAAGCGAAGGGGAAAAAGGTGCTTCTGTATGCCCCCACCTTCCGGGGACGGGTAGCGGACGCGGTATCGCCGCAGGTTCTGGATTTTTCCGCGCTGCGTCAGGCGCTGGCGCCGGAATATGTATTGCTGTGCAAACACCATCCTTTTGTAAAGCAGCGCCCCAAAGTGCCGGAGAACTGCCGGGACTTTGCCAGGGATGTGACAGAATTTCTGTCTATCGAGGAGCTGCTGGCAGTGAGCGATGTGTGCATTTCCGATTATTCATCCCTGGTATTTGAATATTCCCTGTTTGAGCGTCCCATGATTTTTCTGGCCCATGACCTGGAGGAGTATTTTGACTGGAGAGGTTTTTATTATCCCTACCGGGAGATGGCGCCGGGGCCGGTGGTTTCTGATACGGCGGAGGTGATACGCTGTATACAGGGACTCCCGGAAAGTTTTGAGAAAAAAAGAGTGTCGGATTTCCGCCGGAAATTTATGAGCGCCTGTGACGGCCATGCCACAGAGCGGATCATACAGCTGCTGAAATGAGAGCAGGAGAGGGCGGCGACAGGAAGGAACGGAAGAGTGAGCAAGATAAAAGATCTTTTAAAGAAGACGCCTCTGCGTCCTCTTTGGTGGAAATTCTGCAAAATCCCGCCCATGAAAAAAATCAGGAAATACAGGAACCGGAAGGCGAAGGACAAACTGCTGTTTCAAACGCTGCCGGCGGTATATGACGCTCGTAAAAACGAGCCGGTAGATGAAGGAAAAGTCCTGTTTGTGGAGGAACGGTTCGGAGAAATCAGCAACAGTTTTCAGGTGATTTATGACGAACTGAAAAATCACTATGATTTTGATATTCATGTCCACTTTCTGGGAAATACGGTTGTCTCAAAGGAAGAAAACATTGCCAGGCGGAAACGGATGCTGGAGGACGCGGCCACGGCAGGCTGCATTTTCCTGAATGACGCGTCAGAATCCATCAGCTGCATTGACAAGCGGCCGGAGACAAAGGTGTTTCAGCTGTGGCATGCCTGCGGCGCTTTTAAGAAATTCGGCATGAGCACGGCGGATCTGATTTTCGGCCTGAACCGGCAGCAGCAGGAGCGGCATCCCACTTACCGGAATCTTTCCTGCGTAACGGTAAGCAGTCCGGAGATAGTCTGGGCTTACGCGGAAGCCATGAGCCTGCAGGGACAGGAAGAGATCGTTCAGCCTCTGGGCATCAGCCGGACGGATCTGTTCTTCAGAGAGGATACGATCCGGAAGGCCTATGAGCATTTGTATGAACAGTTCCCGGCGGCCCGGGGGAAAAAGGTGATTCTGTATGCCCCCACCTTCAGAGGCCGGGTGGTTTCCGCCAGAGCGCCGGAAGGCTTTGACCTGCGGACGTTTTACAGGGACCTGGGAGACGGTTATGTGGTGGTAACAAAGCACCATCCCTTTATACACAACCTGCCGGAAATCCCGGAAGACCTGGAGGGCATCTTTGCCTATGACGCCACAAACAGCATGTCCATTGAGGATCTGCTCTGCGTCAGCGATTTCTGCATTTCCGACTACTCATCCCTGATCTTTGAGTATTCCCTTTTTGAGCGGCCTATGCTGTTTTATGCCTATGATCTGGAGGAATATTTTGACTGGAGAGGTTTCTACTATCCTTATGAGGAGCTGACCCCCGGTCCCATATGCCGGACCAATGAGGAGATGACAGATTATATTCTTCACGCCCGGGAACGGTTTGACAGGCAGCGGGTGATTGATTTCAGAAATAAATTCATGAGCGCCTGTGACGGGCACGCCACGGAGCGGATCCTGGAAGCCGCATTTGGCAGGGAGACTCTGGAAAAGAGAAGAAAAAAGTAAAGAGTTCTGCCTTCCCCCGGGCCGGCATACATTAAAAGAGAAACCGGCCTGAGAGGAAAAGGACGGACATGAGGGATGACAACCGCCTGCATGACAGGATTAAAATCGGCATGGTAATTTTGCTGCTGGCGCTGGCCTATCTGCTGCCGGGCCTGGGGCTGAGGATTACAAAAGACCGGCTCCGGACCCGGCAGGATACCAAAGGTAGGGGGACTGAGGCGGCCCGGACAGAAGAACCGCAGGAGACAGCTTCGCGGGGAATCATCCTGGTGGATCCGGGGCACGGAGGCCGTGATCCCGGCATGATCGGCGTGGACGGCCTGGAGGAGAAGGGCATCAATCTGGAGATAGCCCAGAAGCTGCAGCGGCTGCTGGAAGAAGAGGGGTATGAGGCGGTGCTGACCAGGCAGACAGACGCAGGGCTTTATGAGGAGGACGCGGCCAACAAGAAGGCCCAGGATTTAAAGCGCCGGTGTCAGATGATAGAGGAGCTGGAACCGCTGGTGACGGTAAGCATCCACCAGAACAGCTATCAGGATCCTTCCGTACAGGGCCCCCAGGTTTTTTATTACCGGGATTCCCGGGAGGGAAAAAAGCTGGCGGAAGCGATACAGGAGCAGATGAACGAGGCGCTTCAGGTTGCCAGCCCCCGGCAGATAAAGGCCAATGATGAATATTATATATTAAAGCACTCTCCCGGAACCGCAGTCCTGGTGGAGTGCTCTTTTTTATCCAGCCCGGAGGAGGCGGCCAAAATTCAGACGGAGGAGTATCAGCAGGCAGCGGCCCGGGCGATTTGCGGCGGGATACTTTTGTATCTGGAGGAGAAAAATCCGGTTCAGGACAATGCCTGAATAATCCGTTCCATGGTAGCCGCATCCGGCATGGGGGAAATCTGGGTGATTTCCGGAGCCAGGCCGGATACGCCGAACCTCTCCGTGTCGGCGGGAACATCGTAGACCCCGGTGCGGAAACCGTGTTTCTCCCAGGCCAGCCGCTGAATGTCCTCATCCAGCAGAGCGTTGATGCCGGCGGTTCCTGCCTCGTTAAGAGCGATGTAGACGTGGGAGGACCACAGAGTGGGAGTGGGATAGAGCATAACAATGTCGCCGGAGATCTGTTCCCAGGTTTCCGGGTTTTCTGCGGCAAATTCCAGTATCTGGCTTTCATAGCCGGCAATCAGAGGCTTTGCTCCCATACCGGTTTTCAGAAACTGATCAAACAGGTCTGCGGAGGAACTTTCCATGTAGCCCAGGTTCCGGAAAATGTTCTGGAGCCGGGGAAGGATGTTCCCGATGTTTTGCTCATCCGCCACAGCCTGGCAGAGCGTGTTGGCCAGCAGGGCGGCAAACATATTGCCGGAATTGGACTTAGTGGGATCGGTGGTGCCCACGGATACATGGCCGTAGAGCTGGGGCAGACCCAGATCGGACCAGCTGCTTCCTGCCTCAATCTCTTCAGTCAGGCCGGTCATGTCCACGTAGTAAATACCCTGTTCCTCTCTGACAATCCCCTGTTCCGCAAGGGCTTTTGCCACGGCGCTGCGGGTGTAGAGGACGATGGGGGTATTGAAAATGATCTGGCTCTGCACCGGATCTCCGTGGATCTCTTCATACAGCTCCAGGGCTGTCTGATTGGAGGGGAAAAGATAATCCCTGTCTGTAAAATCGGCGGTGATCATATCCAGGGAACCGGCCTTGGAATAATCTATGACAAGATGATACCGGCCCTTCAGAATATCCTGAACCTCCTCATCCTCCAGCAGACCGATTTTTTCTCCGCCCAGATAGCCGGAGATTTCCGCTGTCTGATTTTTCCTGGAAAAAAATACATAGACCACAGCGGCTATGATGACCAGAATCAGTATGGCCAGTCCCGTCAATTTTGTTTTCATGGCTTTCCCTCCATATGCAAAGCGTTATTCAGCATCTCAATATCCACCTCAGCGTCCATCAGTTCCCCCTGCATCAGCCTTGTAAACTGAGTCTCGAAAGCATCATTCAGTACGGGAAGAGCATCCTCAGACTTGCTCAGAATCCGGGATACTTCTTCGGATTGCAGCCCGGTTTTCTGAAATTCCACATAGCGGGACAGAATACTGGCTGCCGTATCCAGATAATAGATAAAAAAGCGCCTGGCCTGCCGGATTTTTTTCGGATTTTCTTCCAGATAGGCAAGGATACCTTTTCCCGTGCCGTACAGGCTTTCAGCCTGAGAGCGGCAGGAAGCATTTTCAATGGCCGCGGCGGCTTTTCGTATCTGTTCCAGATCAGCTCTGGCTTCCCCCATAAGGGCTTCAATTTCTTCTCCTTCCGGCAGGGTCTCCAGATCAATGCCCGCCATCTTCCGGCGGGGCTTCAGCAGGAGATACAGGCCGAAATAGATGCCCACGCTCAGAACGATACAGAAAATCAGATTCCATTTCAGCTTCAGAAACAGCAGCAGAAACAGGCAGGACGCCGCAGCGGCGGCAAAAAGCATACGGATTTTTTCTTTCATCAGTTGTACCCCTTTACACTTCGAAATGCTTCTGTCAGATTTTCCCGTCCGTCAAAAACCCGGGCGTTGGTGCAGGCAGCCAGTTCCTCCAGCTGGGTTTCGTCCGCATCTCCGAACATGATGGAGAATATCGGCACTTCCTGCCCCAGTTCCTGATAAGCTTCCTCGAAGTCTGAAAAAGAACCGGAGGATACGCCGTCAGAGAGAATGATAATGGCGGGCGTGTACTGGGACAGATCATACTGCTCCAGCATTTTCAGACCCCGCTCCGCCGCGGCGTACATATCGGTGCCGCCCCCGGTTCTCAGCTGTTTTATGGTGTCGTACAGCTTCTCCAGCTCCTGTCCGCTGCCCTTGGCTGTGTAGAAAGCCAGCACCCGGTCGTTAAAGGGAATCAGGATGTTAATTTCCTCAGAGGAGGCCTGCAGAAAATTTTTCCTGGCATTTTCCTGAATCAGAAGCTGTTCCATGGCGGCTACCAGCTGTTCATTTCCCTCGCCGCTCATGCTGCCGGAATAATCCAGGCAGTACACGTTCAGAGAAGGCTTTTTAAAGTCGGTCTGGTACAGATCCAGACATTCAAAGAGCACATCAGCGGCAGGCATACGGATGGGAGAGAGAACCCGGTCCGGCTGCAGGCCCCAGTCTTTTCGAAATACATCCCGGTTTTCTTCCGAGATACCCGTATAACCGGTGCGCCGTCCCGTGCGCTGTATCTGATTCTGAATATCCTCTGACAAAAGATATTCCTGCAGCTTCAGAAACAGTTCTTCCTGCTTTTCATCCCCGTTATCCACCCATCCCAGGGGGGAATCTGCCAGGGAAAGTCCGTCGTAGGGATAGACTGCGTACAGGGTTTCCTTTCCCTGTTCTTCCAGCTCCTGATTGGCCTGGATGATCAGACATTCATAGTTGACCATGGCGTTATAGTCCCCGGCTACAAACATGTCTTTCAGCCAGTCGGAACTGCCGGAAGAACGATCCACGCCGGAGAGAAGATTTCGCATATCGGTCCGCAGCTGATCATCGGCCAGATCTTCCGAAGTAATGACCTCCGGATTGCCTGACAGGGCATAAAGGAAGCCGATATAGGCGCTGGCGCCGGAGTTTGACTGAGTGGCGCTGGTCATGCAGAAACGCAGCTTTCCGCTTTGAATAGCCTGCAGCAGATCATCAACGGAAACCTCCCGGTCTGTGAAACCCAGCTCTTCGGCCAGGCTCTGCCGGATGCCAAAGACTACCGGGGTGACGGAGACGGACTTTGCATGTTTGATCCGATGTTTTGTATCTCCGGTAGAAATCCACAGGCTGCTGGCAGGCCATACGGCGTCATAGGGGATTTCCTCATCTCCCAGAAGCCTCATAATGTCTAACGAGCCTTTGTAAGTCATTTCAATCTGTATATGTTCCTGATTCGCAAATTCCTGCAGAAGAGGTTCCAGCTGTGAATTTTCCGATCCCGAGACAATGCGCAGAACCTCACGGCTGCTGCCCAGGACAGCGTCCTTCCCGGAAGCGGAAGCTTCCCCGGTTTCAGCCGGCCGGCTGTTTGGGCCGCAGGCGGCCAGCAGAGCGGTGACAAGCAGCAAAAGCAGCGGTAAGATCTTTTTTCTGATTTTCATAAATTTTCCCCTTTATATGCCGAATGAAAACAGGTGTGTTGTTTTAGGGCTATCATACCGCTGCCAGGTAAAAATACGATAAGAGAAAGATAAAATGCAGGTAAAATGTAAGTCAGAAAAGGACTGGGGAAAAGACGGTTTGAGTAAAGGATCCATCATTTGTATGGAAAAGAAAACAGAAAGATGGAAATGCCTTCATTGACGGTAACTTTCCTGAATGTTATAATGAAGCCATCAGTCAGGCGTGGATATGCCTGCAGGGAGAATGCGGAGGCATTCCTGATTTTAAGATGAACGGAGGATAAAAAGATGAAAAAACTGGTTGTAACGGATAAAAAAGCCTGCATGGCCTGCCTGGCCTGTGTGGAGGCCTGCTCCATGGCTTTTTACAAAGAGTTTGACCCGGATAAATCCTGCATTCAGATTGTGCAGGGAAAAGACGGGGAGCCCAAGCCCAACACCTGTATCCAGTGCGGAAAATGCGCCAGAACCTGTAAGCAGGGCGCTATCACCCAGAACGCCAAGGGCGTGTACATGATCAACAAGAAGCTGTGCAACGGCTGCGGCGAGTGCGTGGAGGTCTGTCCCATGCATGTTATGGTGAAGGTTCCCACCTCACCGGTTACCACAAAATGTATTGCCTGCGGCATCTGCGCCAAGGCATGTCCGATGGGGATCCTGGAAGTACAGGAGAAATAATCCGGATTTGGCAGAAAAAAGGTTTATACAGGAGAGGCGCGGTCCGTGCGGACCGCGCCTCCCTTGTTTCTTTTCAGGAGAAACTCTGTGGTTTCGTCCCTCTACAGTTTCAGTTTCGCAAACAGAGAGCCCAGAGAAGTGGTGGCGGCTTCTGTTTCCGGCATCTCAAAGGTTTCCTCCTCGATTTCCTTGGCGGCCACATCTTCCAGCGCTTTCATGCTCAGGCTCAGCTTCCCGTCTTTTACGGCAATCACTTTTACCTTTACCTTCTGGCCCTCTTTCAGCACAGCGGCAGGATGTTTGATGCGCTGCTGGGAAATCTGGGAAACATGCACCAGGCCGGAAAGGCCGTTGCCCAGGTCGATGAAAGCGCCGTAGGGCTTAAGGGATTCCACGGTGCCCTCGGTAACAAGGCCCACCTCCACATTGGAGATCTTTCTGGCCCGCTCGGCGTCCGCCGCCTCCCGCAGAATGTCCCTGGCGGACATAACCAGGCGCTTTTCGCCTTCATCGGCGGTGATAACCCGAACTTCCAGGGTTTTGTTCAGCCAGTTGGGAAGATCGTCCTCCTCCACATACCCCAGTGACAGCTTGGAGGCGGGAATAAAGCCCCGGATCCCTTCCACATAGGCGATGGCGCCGCCCCGGGTCACGCCGGTGATTTTTACCGTGATGTTTTCCTGACTCTTTTCCAGCTCCCGCAGACGGTCCCAGGCCATAAGGGCGGCAGCCTCTTTCATGGAAAGCAGGATGTGTCCCGCTCCGTCGTCTCGGCGGATCACAGTGGCGGACAGGGTCTGCCCCACCTCAATCCGGTCCTTCAGGGAGAAGGCGGGATCGTCGCTGGCATCTTCCAGGCGGATTACCCCGTCCGTGTAATACCCGAAATCCAGGGTGATCTCGGTCTCTGTAACGCCGATCACGGTGCCGGTGAGAATATCTCCCTCATTGATCTGCTTAAAAGACGCCTCCAGCTCTTCGGCGTAATCCGCCATAGTCTCCTGGGGCTGACCGGCGGTCTCTTCCGTTTTTTCGGAGACGTCCTCCGCAGCAGGTTCCATTACTTTTGTCTCTTCCATACCTAATCTCCTTCCGCAAATTTTGCCGGAAACGGCATCCGGAAGGATACCGGCGGCATTTTCAATCAGTATAGCACAGAATGAAAGAAAATAGGAAAAATAATTTTCCCGGTTTTCTTCGGTGTTCCCCCTCAGCTGTAGCACACTACCGGATAGCCTATGGAAATGTTTTCATAAATCTTTTTGGCAGCGGGGATGGGCAGGTTGACGCAGCCGTGGGAGCCGTTTGTCTGAAAGATGTCGCCCCCGAAGGAGTCTCTCCAGTCGGCGTCATGGAGGCCGATGTTCCCGTTAAAGGCCATCCAGTAATCCACCGGCGACACATAATCCGCGCCCCGCAGGACGGCGGGAGACTGCATATAAAAGATACTGTAGACGCCGCCGGGGGTCTGCCGGTCCGTACCGTAGGTGCCGGAGACGCAGTCGGTCTCCACCAGCTGTTTCCCGTTTTTATAGAGCCATACTTTCTGATTCGCCAGGTCCACCTCGATGTAGCTGTCCCCGATATCATCCCCCCGGGAGAGGGACGCTCCCTTCTGGCTCCATACCGGCAGAACAAAGCAGGCGCTGTCGGAGCGGGCAGCTTCAAGAAGCGCCCGGGCGGTAGCCTCCACGTCCAGCGCCCATCCGAAATTTCCTTCGTACAGGGTGATGGTATTGCCGTAGCTGGTGCGAAAATTCCGGGGATGGCCCTGGGTGTTGTACCGGTCTGCCAGAGACTGGGCATAGGCGATAAAAGATTCCGACGGGTCTGTCAGGCTGTGCTCTTCAGTTTCCGTTATCCAGGAAGCAATCTCCTCGGCGGAAAGCGTTTCTTTTTCATTTCCGAACCACATGGACAGAGAGCAGTTTTCATAGGGCCCGTCCTCGGCAAAGGGATTGATCAGATCGGTGTCCGCGTATGCCTGGGGACTGATTTCCGTTTCCAGAAGAAGCCAGGACTGACCGGCGCTGCCGGTATAGGGACGCAGAACAAGGGACGCGCCCAGACAGGGCCTGGAGTTCTCCAGCGTAAGGGTGCCGCCCAGCGCGGACCGGATGGCAAGAGAGCCGTCCTGATTTTTCCGGATCAGCCAGATCTGAGAGGCCGGTATCTCGCCGTTTTCCCCGGAGGCGTCCTCCTCCATGGAAATGGTGCCAAGGACTGTCTGGGGCAGGGACTCACCGTCGGACGATGCCGGGTCTTCCCCCGGCGACGAGGTGAGAAACAGGCCGGATGCCAGGGAACTGATGCGAAAGCGGGAGCCCGCCACCTGATCCAGATAAAATTTTTGCTGGTTTACCTCAAGGGGCCGGTACATCTGCAGGGAAGCGCCGGATTCTCCGGCTTCCTCAGAAAATGTACAGGATTTTACATCCACAATAAAACCGGGATCCTGGAGGGCGGCGATTTCATAGATGCCCTGCAGGACGGGCTGGTCCGCCAGGGCCGGGCCTCCCTGCAGAACGCAGATACAAAGCAGAAACAAGAACAGAAGGATGCCGTGCCGGCTTTTCATTTCAGGTACCTCCTTATCATAATGATTGTTAGCATCGGTGTACAGGGGGACCGTATCGCCCCCTGTACACCGATGCTATTATGATACCATAAAATTTCCGGTCCGGGAACGGCTCTTTTTGCCCGGCCCTTGTCAATGGGAGCGGGGATATGGTAGAATAAAACAGACTGAAAATGCAGCGTCTAAAGCAAAGGAGTGCCAGAGATGTTATTGATCAAACACGGAAGAGTCCTGGATCCGGCCGCCGAAAGAGACGGCATCTGCGATGTGCTGATTGAGGACGGAATCATTAAAAAGGTAGCGGAAAACATAGAGGCCCCGGGGGCCCGGGTTATTGACGCCGCCGGGTGCTTTGTGATGCCGGGTCTGGTGGATCTGCATGTGCATCTGCGGGACCCGGGACTTACCTACAAGGAGGATATCGAGACCGGCGCAAAGGCGGCAGCCAGAGGCGGTTTTACCACGATTCTGGCCATGCCCAACACCAAACCGGTGATCGATACGCCGGACCGGGTGGCTTATGTAAAAAATAAAGCCAGGCAGACAGCCCCCATCCATGTGCTCCAGGTGGGAGCGGTTACCATGGGGCAGGAGGGAAAAGAACTGGCGGATATTGAGGGGATGGTCCGGGAGGGCTCCCCTGCCATCAGCGAGGACGGGAAGTCGGTGATGGACGCCGGGCTTTACCGGAAGGCTATGGAAATCGCGGCCGGCCTGGATATTCCGGTGCTGGCTCACTGCGAGGACAAAAATATGGTGGCCGGCGGCGTGGTAAATGAGGACGAAAAGGCCGGGGAACTGGGACTGAAGGGGATCTGCAACGCGGTAGAGGACGTGATTGCGGCCAGAGACATTGTGCTGGCAAAGGAGACGGGAGCCAGGCTTCATCTGTGCCACTGCTCCACCAGGGACAGCGTGGAGATGATACGGCAGGCCAAGAAAGCGGGGCTGAAGGTAAGCGGCGAGGTATGCCCCCACCATTTCACCCTGACCAGCCAGGACATTCCGGGAAATGACAGTAACTATAAGATGAACCCGCCTCTGCGCGCCAGGGCGGATCGGGACGCCCTGCTGGAAGGACTGCGGGACGGAACCATTGACGCTATTTCCACAGACCACGCTCCCCACAGCCGGGAGGAGAAGAACCAGTCCATGGCCCGGGCGCCCTTTGGGATTGTGGGCCTTGAGACAGCGGTTCCCCTGACGGTTACCAGGCTGCTGGAGGAGAAGATCATTACCCCCATGGGGATGGCCAGGCTGATGAGCTATCAGCCCGCCAGGATCGCCGGACTGGACTGCGGAACTCTGCTGGAGGGAAAAGCGGCGGATGTGACGGTGATTGACCCCAAAGAAGAATATGTGATTGATAAAAATTCCTTTGCCTCCAAAGGCCGCAATACACCCTTTGACGGCTGGAAGGTGCGGGGAAAGGTCAAGATGACCATCTGCGGCGGAAACATCGTGTATGACGACAGCCGGGAAAAGTAAGCGGACACCGGGCGGAAAATAAGCAAACAGAACAGACGGAGGAGACTATGATACAGAAATTAATCAGTAAAATTCAGAAAACAGGAGCCCCCATTGTGGTGGGGCTGGATCCCATGCTGAACTATATTCCGGAGCATATCCAGAAAAAAGCCTTTGGGGAATTCGGCGAGACTCTGGAGGGAGCGGCGGAGGCCGTATGGCAGTATAACAAAGCCATTGTGGACGCGGTGTATGACCTGATTCCGGCGGTGAAGCCCCAGATCGCCATGTATGAGCAGTTTGGCGTGGAAGGCGTGAAGGCCTTCAAAAAGACCGTGGATTACTGCAAATCCAAAGATCTGGTGGTAATCGGCGATGTGAAGCGGGGAGACATCGGCTCCACCTCCGCTGCCTATGCGGTGGGACACCTGGGAAAGGTGCAGGTGGGGAGCCAGACTTACGCGGGATTTGACGAGGATTTTGCCACGGTAAACCCCTATCTTGGTTCCGACGGCGTGAAGCCGTTTATGGAGGTGTGCCGGCAGGAGAAGAAGGGCCTGTTTATTCTGGTAAAAACCTCCAACCCTTCCAGCGGTGAGTTTCAGGACCGGCTGATTGACGGCCGTCCCCTCTATGAGCTGGTGGGAGAGCAGGTGGCCCGCTGGGGCGAGGAGTGTATGGGCGATTCCTACAGCTATGTGGGCGCTGTGGTGGGCGCCACCTACCCGGAGCAGGGAAAGGTGCTGCGAAAGATTATGCCCAAGGCCTACATTCTGGTGCCCGGATACGGCGCCCAGGGAGGCCAGGGAAAAGATCTGGTTCACTTCTTCAATGAGGACGGCCTGGGAGCCATCGTAAATTCCTCCAGAGGCATTATCGCGGCTTACAAACAGGAAAAGTACGGCAAATTCGGGCCGGAACACTTCGCGGAAGCCAGCCGCGCGGCAGTGGAGGATATGGCGGCGGATATCCGTCAGGCTCTGGAGAACAGATAAGAGGAGAAGAGGGAGACAGATATGTCTGAAAAATACAGAGAGCAGGCTGAGATCATCAGCCAGGAACAAATCGGCACAGGGATCTTCAGCATGTGGCTGCAGACAGACCGGATTGCCCATGCCGCGGCGCCGGGGCAGTTTATTTCCGTGTACAGCCGGGATAAGAGCAGGATGCTTCCCAGGCCCATCAGCATCTGTGAAGCGGAGGCAGATACGGGGAAGCTGCGGATTGTGTACCGGGTGGCTGGCGCAGGGACAGAGGAATTTTCCCGCTGCGTTCCCGGGGACCGGCTGGATATCTTAGGCCCGCTTGGGAACGGCTTCCCTCTGGAGAGAATGGGGGAAGGAAAGCGAGCTTTTCTCATCGGCGGCGGTATCGGCATTCCGCCCATGGTGCAGCTGGCAAAGGCGCTTCCCGGCGGCCGGGAGCAGAAGCAGATCGTCCTGGGATTTCGGGACGAGCAGTTTCTGACAAAGGAGCTGCAGCGGGAAGGGACGCTGTATATGGCTACGGAGGACGGCAGCGCCGGCACAAAGGGAAATGTGCTGGACTGCATCCGGGAGAACGGTCTGAAGGCGGATGTGATTTTTGCCTGCGGCCCCACCCCCATGCTGCGGGCTCTGAAAGCTTACGCTCAGGAACAGAATACAGAGTGCTGGCTGTCTCTGGAAGAGAGGATGGCCTGCGGCATCGGAGCCTGCCTGGCCTGCGTGTGCAAATCGAAAGAAATAGACGATCATTCAAAGGTGCACAATAAGCGGGTGTGCAAGGAAGGACCGGTGTTCCTGTCTACAGAAGTGGAAATATAGAAGCGAGGACAAACCATGGAGATCAGTACGAAAGTAACCATTGCCGGAGTGGAGCTTAAAAATCCGGTGATGACGGCATCCGGCACCTTTGGTTCCGGAATGGAATACAGTGAGTTTGTGGATCTGAACAGACTGGGCGCGGTGGTGACAAAAGGGGTGGCCAATGTGCCCTGGCCCGGGAATCCCACGCCCAGAGTGGCGGAGACCCGGGGCGGCATGATGAATGCCATCGGCCTGCAGAACCCGGGAATCGACACGTTCCTGGAGCGGGACCTGCCCTTTTTAAAGCAGTATGACACGAAGGTGATCGTAAATGTCTGCGGCAGAAGCACGGAGGACTACTGCCAGGTGGTGGAGCGGCTGGCGGATCAGCCGGTGGATCTGCTGGAAATCAACATTTCCTGCCCCAACGTAAAAGAGGGGGGAATTGCCTTCGGACAGAATGCCCGGGCAGCCGAGGAGATTACGGCGGCAGTTAAAAAACATGCCGGACAGCCGGTGATTATGAAGCTGAGCCCCAACGTGACGGACATCGGGGAGATGGCCCGGGCGGTTCAGGCCGGCGGTGCGGACGCCATTTCCCTTATTAACACGCTGACAGGCATGAAAATCGACGTAAACCGCAGGACCTTTGCCCTGGCCAATAAAACCGGGGGCGTGTCAGGTCCGGCCATCCACCCCATAGCGGTGCGCATGGTTTATCAGGCGGCCCAGGCGGTGGATCTGCCCATTATCGGCATGGGAGGCATTGCCTGCGCCGATGATGCCCTGGAGTTTATCCTGGCCGGCGCCACGGCTGTGGCAGTGGGAACCGCCAACTTCCGCAATCCCATGACTACCCTGGAGGTGGCGGAGGGCATTGAGGCGTACATGAAAAAACAGGGCGTACAGGATATCCGGGAACTGATCGGCGCTGTGCGGTAGAAAAAGAAAACGTTTTGACAAAAAGGCGGCGCTGCTTTAGACGACAAGAGTCGGGGAAGGCGGCGCCATGCTTTTACCATGGTTCGGATAAAATGCTGCCGAGGATGGAAGCGTTAACTCAAACCATGCGGGAGAAAATGGAACCATGCAGAATCTATATGATGGAGTATTAGCTTTTAAAGGCAGATGGCGGTCCTACCAGGAGAGGGTTCTCCGGGAAGCCGACCGGTATCTGGCAGACCATAAGATACACATTGTGGCGGCCCCTGGTTCCGGCAAAACAACGCTGGGAATCGAATTGATCCGGCGGTTGGGACAGCCGTGCCTGATTCTGTCCCCCAGCATTACCATACGCCAGCAATGGCTGGAGCGGATAGAGGAAGGGTTTCTTCTTGACGGCTGCAGACGGGAGGAACTGCTTTCAAATGATCTGAGAAACAGCAGGCCCATTACAGCCATCACCTATCAGGCGCTTTACAGCGCAATGAAACAGTACAGAGGTCAGCTAAACGGCAGTGAGGATGAAGAGGAACAGGAAGAGACCACAGAAGCGGAAACTGTGGATTTTCAGGACTTCCATATTTTTGAGGCGGTTGAGAAGGCGGGGATCAAAACCATCTGTCTGGATGAAGCCCATCATCTTCGGAGCGAGTGGTGGAAGGCACTGGAAACCTTTATGAAAAATTTGAAGGGTGTGACGGTGATTTCCCTAACCGCCACTCCGCCCTATGACAGTACGCCGGGGCAGTGGAAGCGCTATATTGATTTATGCGGGCCCATCGATGAAGAAATTTTTACCCCGGAACTCGTCCGGGAGGGAAGTCTCTGCCCCCATGAAGATTACATTTACTTTAACTGGCCGGCAAAAGAAGAATTGAAAGAAATAGAGGCTTCCCGGGAAAAAGTTGAGGAACTGCGAAACCGTCTTCTGGCAGACGGTAAGTTAAAAGCCATCATTGCAACCCATCAGGGCTTACTGCATCCGGAAGAATTCAGCGACCAGTTTCTGGATCATCCTTCGTATTTCTCCGCACTTCTGATATTTTGTCAGGCACAGCAGATCCCCTTTCCGGATTTTCTGAAAGAACTGATCGGCACAAAGGGAAAACTGCCTGCGCTGACAGACCGCTGGCTGGAGATTCTTCTGCAGGGGCTTTTGTATGAGGACACCGAATCGTACCGGATGGAGGAAGAACAGCGGGAAGCCCTCATTCAGCAGCTGAAAGAGGCTGGCTGTATTTACCGGAAAAAAGTTACCCTAACCAGGAAGGAAGCCCTGCAGAAACTTCTGGCGAAAAGCCAGGGCAAAATGGAAAGCATCGGGAAGATTGCGGAATCAGAGTACAGTGCTTTGGGGGAAAAGCTTCGCCTGCTGGTTCTGTGTGATTATATAAAAAAAGATCAGATGCCGCTGGTTGGGACAGAGCAGCCTCTGCGCGCAGAGATAGGAGCTGTTCCGATTTTTGAAACGCTGCGGAGAAAAAGGAGGGAAGGGCTTCGCCTTGGATGTCTGAGCGGCTCCGTTGTCCTTCTTCCTCTTGCCGCAGAGAAAAAAGCGATGGAACTGCTTGCGGAGTATGGCTGCAGAGGGAGCCTGACGCCGATTGGAGACACAGAATACGGACAATTTGAGATGCAGGGAGAAAATACCTGTATGGTAGCGGTGGTGACGGAACTGTTCCAACAGGGAGAAATGAATGTGCTGATAGGGACAAAATCTCTTCTGGGTGAAGGCTGGGACGCTCCCTGCATTACTTCCCTGATCCTGGCCACGTATGTTGGTTCCTTCATGCTGAGCAATCAGATGCGTGGCCGGAGCATCCGCGCTGATCAGAACCAGCCGGAAAAAACCGGAAACATCTGGCACCTGGCCTGCATTTTTCCACAGAAACAGGGAAAAACGAAACAGGCAGATTTCACCGGAGATTATGAAATGCTGGCGCGCCGGTTCAACGCTTTTCTGGGTGTATCCTGGAAAGACAGCCTGATTGAAAGCGGGATGGAACGTCTGGCTCTGCCTGCGTTTCAGTCCCGCGATGAAATGGAGGCGGTCAACCGGCTGATGCTGAAAAGGGCGGCAGACAGGGGGGCTTTGCGGGAACGGTGGCGGCATGCGATCCGGGAGATTCATGGCGAAATGGAAGTAGAGCAGATGGAGGCGGTTCCCAGGGAAGCGGTGAAGGCTGGCTACCTCTTCTGGAATGCTTTTTGGATGGAGATATTCAGCCTCTTTATGACGGTTCTATGCTGTCTGGCCAGAGCATTCGCTGTAAAGGGACAGGCGATGACGTCTCCGTGGGCAAAAATCCTGGGGGCAGCCGTGATTGCCGCGGCCTTTTTAGCTGCCAGGTACGGCGTGAAGCTCTTCCAGTTCAGCACGCCGGAGCGGATTATGAAACGGTTCAGCCAGGCTGTTGTAAATGCACTTGGGGAGGTTGGCGAACTGGAAGAGGCCCAAAACTGCAAAGCCGAAGTTGCGTCAGCACAGGGGATACTGATCGGAACCTGGCTGAAAGGCGGAAGTATGCGGGATAAAACTACATTTGCCTGCTGTATGGAAGAAATCTGGGGAATCATTGATAATCCCCGCTACCTGTTCATGCGGGATAAACGAGGAACCGGCGAATACTATTCTGTTCCGGAAGTATTTGGCAGGCAGAAGGAAAGAGCCGCTGTTTTTGAAAAACATATACGCAAAGCACTGGGAAAATACAGGGTTGTTTATACCCGGACGGCTGAAGGCCGGAAAATTCTGCTGCGGGCAAGGACAAGATCCTTTGTAAATAAAAATCAGGAGGCTTTGCTGGGGAAAAAGGTGGTAAAGGGAAAATATGAATGACCGTCCCGGTTTCGCCCGGCCAAATTCCCGAATTGAAAATCTCTGCCCGGTATGGTAAAATTGTAAAAACTTCAAAGCTTGAACAAGAATTCAGAAAGCAGGGACAACGACCTGCGGATACGGAGGTTGACGGATATGGAACAGTACAAACAGGAATTTATTGAGTTTATGGTGGACTGCCAGGTATTGAAATTCGGTGATTTCGTAACCAAAAGCGGCAGGAAAACGCCTTTTTTTGTGAACACGGGATTTTACCGCACGGGCGCCCAGCTTCGCAGGCTGGGAGAATACTATGCCAGGGCGATTCATGACAAGTTCGGTCTGGAGTTTGATGTGCTCTTCGGACCGGCTTACAAGGGCATCCCTCTGACGGTAGCCGCCACCATTGCCATCAGCGAGCTGTATGGAACCGACATCCGCTACTGCTCCAACCGGAAAGAGGTAAAGGATCATGGAGATAAAGGAATTTTGCTGGGAAGCCCCATCCAGGACGGCGACCGGGTGGTGCTGATTGAGGATGTGACCACAGCGGGAACCTCTATCCAGGAGACGCTTCCCATTATCCGGGCACAGGGAGACGTGCAGCCTGTGGGCCTGGCGGTGTCCGTGGACCGGATGGAGCGGGGAACCGGGACAAAGAGCGCCCTGAAAGAGATCGAGGAGAAATACGGACTGCAGACCACGGCGATTGTTACCATGGCCGAGGTGGTGGAGCACCTTTATAACAGAGAGTATAAGGGCCGGGTGATCATCGACGACGAGATGAAAAAGGCCATTGACGCATATTATGAACAGTACGGGGCCAAATAAGCGGAGGTATTGCGTATGAATGAAAAAGAGAGAGCTTACCGGGCGATGAAGGGCGCGGGCACTGCCGGACTGACGCTGGGGATTATTGCGCTGGCAGTAGGGCTCGCCGTGGGCGTGCTGTCTATTATCAGCGGAGCCAGACTGCTGAAAGCAAAGAACGGCGTAATGATCTGATGACGAAGAAAACGGCGAGACGCATCCGCACGGCAGGCGGCGTGCTGTTTCTTATCTATATGATTCTTCTGATTTATCTTCTGTTTTTCGCGGAGAGCTACGGGAGAGCCAGGGGACTGGAAGAATATCATTACAATCTGGTGCCTTTCCGGGAGATCCGGCGCTACCTGTGCTATCCTGAGGCTCTGGGAACCTACGCGGTGGTGACCAACCTGGCGGGAAATGTGATCGGATTCCTCCCCTTCGGGGCGATACTGCCGGTACTCAAGAGGAATCTGCGCAGCTTCTGGAAGATTCTGCTTCTGAGTTTTGAACTCAGCGGCATGATTGAAGTGACGCAGCTGCTCACCCGGGTGGGCAGCTTTGACGTGGATGACATTATACTGAACACTCTGGGCGGAGTGCTGGGATACGGCATATTTTCCGCCTGCAACCATTTAAGGAGAAAATACTATGGCTAGAAAGAAAGACAGATACAGAGCCTACGTATACGAAGAGACCGCGCATTCCGGAAAAGGGATACTGGCTGCCGTTCTGGGCGGAGTATCCCTGTTGATTTTTCTGCTTCTGGCGGGAATCTGCGCCGCGCTTGCGGGCGGCGCGGGAGAATGGAGCGGTTCTGTGGGCTTTACCGCCTTTGCCGCGGCTTTTTACGGACTGGTGACCGGCCTGGAAAGCTTTCATCAGCCCAGTAAGTCCTATTTTTTCAGTAAGCTGGGGACGCTGCTGTGCGGATTTATGGTGGCGGTGTGGTTTCTGATTTTCTGCCTGGGACTGGCCGGGATTTAGGAGAAATTATGGACAGATTAGAGCAGCAGATGAAATTTATTCTGGAAGCGGACAAGCTGAAACAGATTGTCAGGCAGAGTTATATCGGCGGGGCGGACAGAAAGGAGACAGATGCGGAGCATTCCTGGCATCTGGCCCTGATGTGCGCCCTTTTAAGCGAGTATGCGGCCGAAAAGATAGACGTGGCGAAAACCATGGTGATGGTGCTGATCCACGATATGGTGGAGATAGATGCCGGCGATACCTATGCCTATGACACGGAGGGAAACAAGAGCAAACGGCAGCGGGAAGTGAAGGCGGCGGAGCGGATTTTTCATATCCTGCCGGAGGATCAGGCAGAATACCTGCGAAATCTCTGGGAAGAATTTGAAGCCATGGAGACGCCGGAAGCCAGGTTTGCCAATACGCTGGATAAGATACAGCCCATTATGCTGAATGACGCCACAGGGGGCCTTGCCTGGCGGGAGCATCAGGTCAGAGAATCCCAGATTATGGGAAGAAACGCCAGGACAGCGGAAGGATCCCCGGCTCTTTGGGAATACGCCAAGGGACTGATAGAGAAAAATCTGGGGACGAATATTCAGAAAGATATGGCGGAAGAATGACAGAAAAAGAAATGAAGGTGATTTAGATGGAGCAATATGGAACCGATGTGATGGAAGAACGGTACGGGCTGGCTATGGAGCGGATCGGCCAGATCGAAAAAGAACAGGCGGTGCCGGCGCCCTACGGGGAATATTTCAGAAAAACCGCCGGTTTTCTGCTGCTGATGGGACAGGTAAGGGAGCTTCTGCGCTCCGGCGCAGGGGATGAGCTGACCCTGGAACAGTGGCAGGAGTGGAACCGGAGGATTTATGAGGATATTCTGCCGGAAAACTATGGGGAAAGCTATGGAAACCCCGTTCTGGCGGAAAGAAAACTGGGAGAGCCTTTCGGAAAGCTGCTGTGTTTTCTGTATGCGGAGCTGCGGGGGCTGGCAGGCTATGTGTTTGAGGAAGCCTCCTGCCCGGATATGCTGGAAGAGATCGTGGTGTATCTGGAGCTGTTTATTGAGGTATACAACTGTTTTGAGCAGACGCCCCTTCCCGAACCCAGAGAGATCCGGCAGCTTCTCTACTGGTTTGTCAGCGATTACTGCGATGTGTTTGTGACGGAGCGGATACGCCGAAGCGTAGACCCGGCCAGAGACTTCGCCGTAAGGATCATCCTGGATTCGGATCTGGAGGATCTGCGCTATCTTTACCGGTACGGCGAGTATGTGACGGAGAATGAACTGCGGACCGCCCGCTTCCTGAACTCCCTTCCCCAGGAAGAGATCCAGGCTATGGCGGATACCTACACGGAAGGGTACCGTCGGGGATTTGAGCAGGCGGGAAAGGACCTGTCTAAAAAGATGACCGTGGACATCCGCTACAATCTGGGATTTGAGCGGATGGTGCGGGCCGCCATTGAAAACTTCAGGAAGATGGGGCTGCGGCCGGTGATTTACCGGTACGCCCTCAGCACGGTGAACCGCCGGGGAACCAACCGGATCGGATTCACAGGCGCCGTGCCCAACCGGCAGTTTGAGTATGACCACAGGGAGGATGCCGCCCTGTATCTGGATAAAAAATTTGTGGAGCGCCGTCTGGGAGTGATGCGCAGCGCCTATGAGACCTTCAAGACCCTGGCAGGCGGATACGCGGGGCCGGCGGTGATTGAGGTGTTCGGAGAAACGCCGTTTCTGCCGGAGAGCCGGGAGGAAAGCCTTCGTCTGTCTTCCAGACAGCAGCAGCTGATGGTGAAGATGAACCACCAGGCAACCCAGCTTACCAATCAGTATATTATAGGAAAAGAGCGAAGCTTTACCATTATCGCTTTCCCGGTGCCCCAGATCGGAGACCGGTTTGAGGAGATTTTCAGGGATACAGTTAAGATTAACACCCTGGATAACCGGCGGTGGCAGGCTATTCAGCAGGCTCTTATTGACACGCTGGATCAGGGGGACCGGGTGCGGATCCTGGGAAAGGACGGCAACCGCACGGATCTGACTGTGGCGCTGCGCCGGCTGGATGATCCCAAACGGGAGACCCTGTTTGAAAATTGCGTGGCGGATGTCAATATTCCGGTGGGAGAAGTCTTTACCTCTCCCAGATTGAAGGGGACGGAGGGCGTGCTGCACGTTTCCCGGGTGTTCCTGAACGAGCTGGAGTATCTGGATCTGGAGATAAAATTTGAGGACGGCATGATCCGGGATTACGGGTGCGCCAATTTCAAAGATCCTCAGGAGAGCAGAAATTATGTGCGGGAGACGGTGCTGTTCCACCATGATTCCCTGCCGCTGGGAGAATTTGCCATCGGCACCAATACCTCCGCCTACGTGATGGCCAGGAAATACGGCATTGAGAGAATGCTGCCGATTCTGATCGCGGAAAAGACAGGCCCCCATTTTGCGGTGGGGGATACCTGCTACAGCTGGGACGAGGATAATCCGGTGTACAATCCCGACGGAAAGGAGATTGTGGCCCGGGACAACGAGGTGTCCATTCTGCGGAAAGAGGATCCGGAAAAAGCCTATTTCGGCTGCCATACGGATATTACCATTCCCTACGAGGAGCTGGGGCTTCTGGAGGTGCTGGGAGAGAACGGTTTTAGAAAGGAGATCATCCGGGACGGCCGGTTTGTGCTGGCGGGAACGGAGGAACTGAACCGGGCCCTGGAAAACGGATGATAACGGCGGAAACCGAGCAAAATTGGGGAATAAACTTGACATACCAGAGGCGAATTAGTAGAATTAAAGACTGACGGACCGGGCTGCCTTGCGGAATAAGGCCCGGCGGAAAAGAACAGAGACAGGAAGGAGCAGGATCATGGCAAAAGTTGGTATTGTAATGGGCAGTGATTCAGATATGCCTGTAATGAGCAAAGCGGCGGATATACTGGAGAAATTCGGAATTGAGTACGAGATGAAAATCATTTCCGCCCACCGGGAACCGGATGTTTTCTTTGAGTACGCCAAAAGCGCGGAGGAGAGAGATATCAAGGTTATTATCGCGGGAGCGGGGATGGCAGCCCATCTGCCCGGCATGTGCGCGGCGATTTTCCCCATGCCGGTGATCGGCATCCCCATGCACACCACTTCCCTGGGAGGCCGGGATTCTCTGTACTCTATTGTACAGATGCCTACCGGTATTCCGGTGGCCACCGTTGCCATTAACGGAGGGGCCAACGCCGGGATTCTGGCGGCCAAGATTCTGGCGGTATCCGATCCGAAGCTGCTGGAGAAACTGAAGGATTATTCCCGGGAGATGGAGCAGCAGGTGAAGGAAAAAGATGAGAAGCTCCAGAATGTGGGATATAAAAACTACGGAAAGTAAACCATGACACAGGCAGAAAAACGGGAGGAAGCTATGGATTATAAGAAAGCGGGCGTGGACATTGAAGCCGGCTACCGGTCAGTGGAACTGATGAAGGAGCATGTGAAGAGAACCATGCGGGAGGAAGTGCTGGGAGGCCTGGGAGGATTCTCCGGAGCCTTTTCCCTGGCAAAGATTAAAGAAATGAAGGACCCGGTGCTGCTGTCCGGAACAGACGGGTGCGGCACTAAAGTGAAGCTGGCCATGATTTTGGACAAGCATGACACCATCGGAATCGACGCGGTGGCCATGTGCGTCAACGACATTGCCTGCGCGGGAGGCGAGCCTCTGTTTTTCCTGGACTATATTGCCTGCGGAAAAAATTATCCGGAGAAGATTGCGGCCATTGTCGGCGGAGTGGCGGAAGGATGCGTGCAGTCCGGCGCCGCCCTTATCGGCGGTGAGACGGCGGAGCATCCCGGCCTGATGGCGGAGGATGAATATGACCTGGCCGGATTTGCGGTGGGCGTCTGCGACCGCAGTGAGATGATTACGGGAGAGGATCTGAAGACGGGAGACGTACTTCTGGGCATCGCTTCATCCGGCGTTCACAGCAACGGATTTTCCCTGGTGAGAAAGGTATTCTCCATGGACAGGGAAACGCTGGAGACCTACCGGGAAGAGCTGGGAACCACTCTGGGAGAGGCTCTTCTGGCGCCCACAAAGATTTATGTGAAAGCGCTGGCGTCCGTGAAGGCGGCAGGCGTGCGTGTGAAAGGCTGCAGCCATATCACCGGCGGCGGATTTTATGAAAATGTGCCCAGAATGCTGCCGGAAGGCGTGCGCGCCGTGATCCGGAAAGACAGCTATCCGGTTCCCGCCATTTTCGGCATGCTCCAGAAAGAGGGCGACATTGCCGAGCAGATGATGTATAATACCTTCAACATGGGCATCGGCATGGTCGTGGCGGTGGATGAGAAGGATGTTTCCAAGGCCCGGGCCGCTATTGAGGCGGCAGGAGAGACCTCCTGGGTGATCGGCCATATTGAGGCGGGAGAAAAGGGAGTGACCTTATGCTGAAGCTGGCGGTGCTGGTGTCCGGCGGAGGCACAAACCTCCAGGCCATTATAGACGCCATTGAAAACGGAGCCATAACCAACGCGAAAATTGAACTTGTGATCAGCAACAATAAGAACGCCTTTGCACTGGAGCGGGCTGCCAGAAGCGGCATTCCCGCCAGGTGCATTTCGCCCCGGGACTACAACAGCCGGGAACAGTTTGAAGAGGAACTGCTGGAAACGCTGCTGGAGAGGCAGGTGGATCTGGTGGTACTGGCCGGGTGCCTGGTGGTGATCCCGGAGAAGATGGTGGATGCGTTTAAGAACCGCATCATCAACATCCATCCCTCCCTGATCCCCTCTTTCTGCGGCACCGGTTACTACGGGCTGAAGGTGCATGAGGAAGCCCTGCGGCGGGGCGTGAAAATTACAGGCGCCACGGTTCATTTTGTGGATAAAGGGACGGATACGGGCCCGATTATCCTGCAGAAAGCGGTGGAGGTACAGCCGGAGGATACGCCGGCAAGCCTGCAGCTTCGGGTTATGCAGGAGGCGGAGTGGAAGATTTTGCCCCGGGCCATCGACCTGATCGCCAACGGCAGGGTTGAAGTGCGGGACGGAAGAACAGTGATCAGATAAAAGGACGGAAAACAGGAGGTATCCTGTAAGGAGGTCGGAAGATGAAAGTTTTGATTGTGGGAAGCGGCGGAAGAGAACATGCCCTGGCATGGAAAATCGCCCAGAGCCCCCGGGTGGAGAAGCTTTACTGCGCTCCGGGCAACGCGGGAATTTCCCAGTATGCGGAGTGCGTGGCCATCGGCGCCATGGAATTTGAGAAACTGGCAGACTTTGCGGAAGAAAATGAGATCGGCCTGACAGTGGTGGGGATGGACGATCCCCTGGTGGGCGGTATTGTGGATGTGTTTGAGGCCAGAGGACTTCGGGTTTTCGGTCCCCGGAAAAATGCGGCCATCCTGGAAGGGTCCAAGGCATTTTCCAAGGATCTGATGAAAAAGTACGGGATTCCCACCGCTGCCTACGAAAACTTTGACGATCCCAAGGCCGCTCTGCAGTATCTGGAGACAGAGGCGAAATTTCCCATTGTGCTGAAGGCGGACGGCCTGGCGCTGGGAAAGGGCGTGCTGATCTGCCAGAATCTGGAGGAGGCGAAAGCCGGAGTCAGGACCATCATGGAAGATCGGCAGTTTGGCGCTGCCGGAAACCGGATGGTCATTGAGGAGTTTATGACCGGACGGGAAGTATCCGTGCTGTCCTTTGTGGACGGAAAAACCATCCGGTGCATGACGTCCGCCCAGGACCACAAGCGGGCCGGAGACGGCGATACGGGACTGAATACCGGAGGCATGGGAACTTTTTCTCCCAGCCCGTTTTATACAGAAGAGGTGGAGGCGTTCTGCGAAAAGCATATCTTCCAGCCCACGGTGGATGCCATGGCCGCGGAGGGAAGACCTTTCAAGGGAATTATTTTCTTCGGACTGATGCTGACGCCGGAGGGGCCCAGAGTGCTTGAGTACAATGCCCGATTCGGGGATCCGGAAGCCCAGGTGGTTCTTCCCAGGATGAAGAACGATATTGTGGATGTGTTTGAGGCCTGCATTGACGGGACCCTGGACCGGATTGACCTGCAGTTTGAGGATAATGCCTGCGTGTGCGTGGTGCTGGCGTCTGCCGGCTACCCGGTGAAATACGAGAAGGGCCTGGAAATACGGGGGCTGGAGAAGTTTCAGGGCAGGGACGACTGCTTTGTATTCCATGCGGGCACCGCGTTTAAGGACGGAAAGATTGTGACCAATGGCGGACGGGTGCTGGGCGTGACAGCCAAAGGAAAGACGCTGAAAGAAGCCAGAGCCAACGCCTATGAGGCTGTGAAGTGGGTTGACTTTGACAATAAGTACTGCAGAAATGATATCGGAAAAGCAATAGATGAGGCATAGAAGAAAGGAAAAGAGAACGATCATGAAGCATTTGGTAAAGAAAATCAAAGTATGTTTGGTGCTGGCTGCGGCTGTGCTGGCGCTGAGCAGCATCAGCGCCATGGCCTCGGAAGACGACAACTCTCTGTCCTCCCTGGGGATTTTGACAGAGGGGGCGGTGGTAACGCCGGAATTTTCCTACGATACCTGGTCCTATGAGGTGAGCGTGCCGGCGGGAACCACAGAACTGCAGCTGGATCCCGTGCCTTCCAGCGCCAGCGCCACGATCACCGATATTTCGGGAACGGTACTGAATGAAGACGGAACCGGCTATGTGACCATTACGGTGCAGGCGGGAAATGGAAGTCCCTTTACATATGAACTGCATGTGACAGCGGACGGCGCCGCGGCAGCGGGCGAGGAAGTTACGGAAGCAGCTACGGAGCCGCAGACCGAGACGGAAACAGAGCCTGAGACGGAGACAGAGGTAGAGACCGAGGATCCCCAGTATGTGCGGGTGGACCGGAACTCTCTCCAGGAGGCGGAGAACACCATTACGGACCTGAAGGATGAAATCACCCGGTACCGTGACAATATGAGCCGCCTGACCATGATTATGTATGTGCTGATCGGCCTCAGCGTGATCCTGCTGTTTGTGGTGATCAATCTGCTGCTGAAGAAAAAGGACATGAAGGCGGAGCTGAACGATTACCGCAGCTACGGCTACAGCGAGCCGGACAGAAAAGAGCAGAAGACGAAAAAGAAGGCAAAGAAGAACCGGAAGGACGATGATTTCTTTGACGGACCGGAGGGAGGCCAGGGAATGCCGGTAGGATATTCCGCCGGCAGCCGGGGCGCCGCGGATGGACAGATACAGTCCTTCTATGATCCGAAGGCAGCCAAAGCCACCGGCGCTTCTGAACCGGTACCGGATGCGCAGCCCCAGAAATCCCAGAAGAAGCCCAAAAAGATGCCTCATTATGAGAAACCTGCAGGGCAGCCGGAGAGAGGCGGGAACCCGGACAAAACCCAGGCGCCCTCTTCCCAGGAAAAGCAGCCCGCCAGAGGCGGGAAAGGCGGCAAGAAGGGCGATGTGGAGATTAATATGATTGATCTGTAAGGAATCCCTTGGCAGAAGTCACAGGCAGCCGGCGCAGGATGAAAGATCCTGACGCGCCGGCTGCCGTTTTGTTTTCCGTCAGATTGCCGTCTTGACGCGTGACACTCCGTCTGTTATAGTATTGCTAGCACAAAGGAGGTCGGCGCTATGATAATTGAAATTGATTTTCAGAGCGATGAAGCGATATACATGCAGCTGAGAAACCAGATCATACTGGGGATCGCCACTTCCCTGCTGCGGGAGGGTGATCCGCTTCCCTCTGTCCGTCAGCTGGCGGAGGATGTGGGGATCAATATGCACACCGTAAACAAGGCATACTCGGTGCTGCGCCAGGAAGGGTTTGTCACCATTGACAGGAGGCGCGGCGCTGTGGTATCGCTGGACGTGGACAAACAGAAGGCTCTGGAGGAGATGAAACAGAGCCTGAAGGTGGTGCTGGCCAAGGCCAGCTGCCAGAACATCAGCAGGCAGGAGGTACACAGCCTGGTGGATGAGATTATTGCAGAATATGAGACACAGGAGGAATGAAGATGCCGGAACAGTTTACAGACAGCGCGAAGCAGGCCCTGCGGCTGGCCAGACAGACAGCCAGAGCCTGCCGTCACAGCTATGTGGGTTCAGAACATCTTTTGCTGGGACTGCTGAAGGAGCCCCGGGGAACGGCAGGCGTACTGCTGCGGGAGGCACAGGTGGACCAGAAGAAACTGCTGGAGCTGATGGACCGGCTGATCGCGGAGGACGGTCCGGTGACAGTAAAGGAGAGGGACGGCTATACGCCCCGGGCCAGAGGCATTCTGGAAAACGCCTGGGAAGATGCCAGGCTGTTTGGCTCTGACAGGGCGGGAACCGAGCATATCCTGCTGGCGATTCTGAAGGATGTGGAGTGTGTGGCTGCCAGACTGCTGCATACCATGGATGTAAATCTGCAGAAGCTCTACGGCAAGATTTTGGATATTATGGGGGTGACGGACGAGCGGTACCGGGACCTGATGAAAAATGTCCGGATTGCGGGGGAAGTATCAGGAGGAAATACAGCGGTACTGGATCAGTACAGCCGGGATCTGACAGACTACGCCAGAGAAGGCCGGATTGACCCGATTGTGGGACGCGGCCGGGAGATACAGCGGATTACCCAGATTTTAAGCAGGCGAACCAAAAACAACCCCTGCCTGATCGGGGAGCCGGGAGTGGGAAAAACCGCCATTGTGGAGGGACTTGCCAGAAAAATTGTGGAGGGAGATGTTCCCGCGCCCCTGCAGAATAGGCGGGTGGTTTCCCTGGATATGGCCAGCATGGTGGCCGGCTCCAAGTACAGAGGAGAATTTGAGGAGCGGATGAAGCGGGTGCTCTCCGAGGTGATGGACAGCCAGGACGTGCTGCTGTTTATTGACGAGATTCATACCATGGTGGGAGCCGGCGGCGCGGAGGGCGCCCTGGATGCCTCCAATATTATGAAGCCTTTTCTCTCCAGAGGGGAGATTCAGGTGATCGGCGCCACCACGGTGGAAGAGTACCGGAAATATATCGAGAAAGACGCGGCGCTGGAGCGGCGTTTCCAGCCGGTGATGGTGGAGGAACCCAGCCGGGAGGAGACGCTGGAGATCTTAAGGGGGCTGCGGCCCGTCTATGAAAAACACCACGGCATCGCCATTTCGGACGAAGCGCTGGAGGCGGCGGTGAAGCTGTCGGACCGGTATATCAATGACCGGTTCCTTCCGGATAAGGCTATTGACCTGATGGACGAATCGGCGGCCAGACGGCAGCTGGGACTGTACCGCCTGCCTCCCAGAATACAGAAGCTGGAAGAAGAGATCCGGCAGCAGGAAGAGGCGCTGGAAGAAGCCCTGCGGCAGGGAGATTTTGACGCGGCAGGAGAACGGCAGGCCGCTCTGGAACAGCAGCGTGCCGCCTGCGCCAGACAGAAGGAGCAGGCCGGCCGGAGAGCCAGGAACGGCGGCGCGGCAGTGACGGCGGAGGATATTGCCGCCACCGTATCCGACTGGACCGGGATTCCTGCCAGACAGGTGGCCCAGGAAGAGGGAAAACGGCTGCTGAAGCTGGAAAAAACCCTGCATGGCCGGGTGGTGGGCCAGGAGGAGGCGGTGGCGGCAGTGGCCAGGGCTGTAAAGCGGGGCCGGGCCGGGCTGAAGGACCCCAGACGGCCTATCGGTTCCTTCCTGTTTTTGGGGCCCACCGGCGTGGGAAAGACAGAGCTGTCCAAGGCGCTGGCGGAAGCGGTGTTTGGAAACGAGCAGTCCATGATCCGGGTGGATATGTCGGAATATATGGAAAAGCACAGCGTCTCCAGACTGGTAGGTTCGCCCCCGGGCTATGTGGGCTATGAGGAAGGCGGGCAGCTGTCGGAGAAGGTGCGCCGGCATCCCTACTCCGTGGTGCTGTTTGACGAGATTGAGAAGGCTCATCCGGATGTGTTTAATATTCTGCTGCAGGTGCTGGATGAAGGCCATATCACGGATTCCCAGGGCAGAAAGGTGGACTTTAAGAATACGATTCTGATCATGACTTCCAACGCCGGGGCCCAGTCTATCATGGCACCCAGGCATTTGGGCTTTGGGGCCGCGGATGAAAAGAAGAGCTATGAGACCATGAAGGGCAGCGTGATGGAGGAAGTCAGACGGCTGTTTAAGCCGGAATTCCTGAACCGGATTGATGAGATGATTGTGTTCCATTCCCTGAACCGGGAGAATATCCGGGAAATTGTCAGGCTGCTGTTTGGCGAGCTGCAGAAGCGGTGCCGGGAACAGATGGAGCTGGATCTGCGGGTGACGGCTGCGGCCAGGGACCATATCGCAAAGACTGGATACGATGAAAAATACGGGGCCAGACCCCTGCGCAGAGCCATCCAGAATCAGGTGGAGGACGCCCTGGCGGAAGAAATACTGGCCGGCCGGGTGCAGAAGGGAGACACCGTCACCGTCACCGCGGCGAAGGAAAAAATATCTTTCAAAGTCCGGCGGAATGATGTGGCATCCGCCACCAGATCATGATATAATGTAGGCACCAGGGACGAAAGGTCATGCGTTTCATGCTTGCATGAAAGCGCATGAGGTTGAGTCCCGCAAAACATGAGAAAGCAGCCCGATCAGGGCGGATTTCGAATGTTTTAGGATTGCGGGAGCGCGCAGCGCGGAGCAATCCGTGAGGTGCCGGAAGGAGCTTGCATTGGCTGAGAGGCAATTTGCGGAGCAATCCGCATTGGCTGGAATAAACCAAAAGATAAATCAGGAGGGCATAAGGATGTCAGTAGTAAAAGAACTGCTGCGGACAGAAGCAGACGGGACGATCAGTTTTGGAAATTATGAACTGGATCAGAAGGCAAAACTTTCCGATTATGAGTATAACGGAGACCTGTATAAGGTAAAGACTTTTAAGGAGATTACCAAGCTGGAGAGAAACGGCATGCTGGTATATGAGTCTGTTCCCGGAACTGCGGTAACCGGGTTTGCAGCCGGAGGAAACGGCGTAAACTTTACTGTGGAAGGCCCGGAGGACGCCCAGGTTATTCTGGGGCTGGAGGAGGATACCGAGTATAAAGTATCCATCGACGGCAACGATATGGGGATGATGAAGACCAACATGGGCGGCAAACTGGTGCTGAGCGTAGAGATGGGAAACGCGGACCATGTGGAAGTCTGCATTGAAAAATAGAAAACAGTGAGAAACAGACGGGGCTGTCTCAAAGCGTGCGGAAGCAGGTTTGCTTTGAGGCGGCCCTGTCTGTTATCCGGGGAGGAACAGACATCAAGATGGCAAAGGGAAAGACGAGCGTATTTTTCTGTCAGAACTGCGGGTATGAATCGGCAAAGTGGATGGGCCAGTGTCCGGTCTGCAAAGAATGGAATACCTTTGCGGAGGAGCCGGTGACGGCAGGAACGAAATCCGGCAGAGGGCCGGCCGGGAGAGAGGGAGGGGCTAAACCCCGGCAGCTCTCCCAGATACAGGTGGATGAGAGCGCCAGAGAGTCTACCGGCATGGCGGAGCTGGACCGGGTGCTGGGAGGAGGCATTGTGGCCGGCTCCCTGGTTCTGGTGGGCGGAGACCCGGGAATCGGAAAATCCACCCTGCTGCTGCAGGTCTGCCAGAAGCTGTCAGGAGCCGGACGGAAGGTGCTGTACGTTTCGGGAGAGGAATCCCCCCAGCAGATCAAGCTGCGGGCCAACCGGATGGGAACTTTTTCCGACAGCCTGCTGATCTTGTGCGAGACAAACCTGGAGGATATCCGGGAGGCGATACAGAAGGAAAAACCGGCGGCGGTGGTGATCGATTCCATTCAGACCATGTACAATGAGAATGTGTCTTCCGCGCCGGGGAGCGTATCCCAGGTGCGGGAATCCACCGGCGTGCTGATGCAGATCGCCAAGGGGATGGGCGTGGCCGTCTTTATCGTGGGGCATGTGACGAAAGAAGGAGTGGTGGCCGGTCCCCGGGTGCTGGAGCACATGGTGGATACCGTACTTTATTTTGAAGGAGACCGCCACGCCTCTTACCGGATCCTGCGGGGCGTGAAGAACCGCTTTGGCTCCACCAACGAGATCGGCGTGTTTGAGATGCGGGAGGAGGGGCTGCGGGAAGTGGCCAATCCTTCGGAGTATATGCTGGAAGGAAAGCCGGAGCACGCCACAGGGTCGGTGGTGGCCTGTTCCATGGAAGGAACCAGGCCGGTGCTGATCGAGGTGCAGGCTCTGGTCTGCTCCAGCAGCCTGGCTTTCCCCAGAAGAACGGCGGACGGGGCGGATTTAAACCGGGTAAACCTTTTGCTGGCTGTTCTGGAAAAGCGGCTGGGACTTCGCCTGTCCGGCTGCGATGCCTATGTAAATATCGCGGGGGGCATCCGGATGCGGGAACCGGCGGTGGATCTTGGCATAGTGATGGCCCTGATCTCCAGCTTCAAAGACCGTATGATCGATGAAAAAACAGTGGTATTCGGCGAGGTGGGACTCAGCGGCGAGGTTCGATCCGTCAGCATGGCAAAGCAGCGGGTGATGGAGGCAAAAAAACTGGGATTTGACACCGTGATCCTGCCGGAGGTATGCCGGAAAAATGTGGGGCAGGTGGAAGGCATTGCCTTAAAAGGCGTGCGCACCGTGCAGGATGTGCTGTATCTGATGGCCTGAATGAGACGGGCCGGATAAGAAAGGCGGACAGAAGAAAATGACGGAGAAAAGAAACAATATTGTCCTGATCGGGATGCCCGGCGTGGGGAAGAGCACCATGGGGGTGGTGCTGGCAAAACAGCTGGGCTTTCAGTTTGTGGACGCGGATCTTCTGATACAGAAACAGGAAGGCCGGCTGCTGAAGGAGATTATCCGGCAGGAAGGCATAGAGGGGTTTCTGGAAATTGAAAACCGGGTAAACGCGGGAATTGAAGGAGAGGGCTGCGTGATTGCTACAGGAGGAAGCGTGGTGTATGGACAGGAGGCTATGGAGCATCTGCGAAAGATCGGGACGGTGGTGTACCTGAAGCTTCCCTACCAGGCTCTGCGCCGGAGACTGAAAAATCTCCGGGACCGGGGCGTGGTGCTGCGGGAGGGCCAGACCCTGCGGGATCTTTACAATGAACGGACGCCTCTCTACGAAAAGTACGCGGATCTGGTGATCGACGAGAGCGGACTGAGCCTGGAGCAGACCAGGGAGGCGCTGGAGAGGGAATTAAGAGAAAAACGGTAGGGGAAAGGAAGGA
>DVOS01000027.1 GCA_018713435.1 Candidatus Merdiplasma excrementigallinarum | reverse complement strand
GGGGCGAACTGTGGGGCATTGCGGACCGCACGGACTATGACCTGAGCCAGCACCAGAAGGTATCCGGGGAGGATATGAGCTACTTTGATGATGAGAAGAAGGAAAAATATATCCCCTACGTAATCGAGCCTTCACTGGGAGCCGACCGGGTGGTTCTGGCTTTCCTGTGCAGCGCTTATGACGAGGAAGAGCTGGAGGGAGGAGACATGAGAACGGTGCTCCGCTTCCATCCGGCGCTGGCTCCGGTGAAGGTGGGCGTGCTTCCCCTTTCCAAGAAGCTGAATGAGGGAGCCGAAAAGGTATACGCCATGCTGGCAAAGAAGTACAACTGCGAGTTTGACGACAGAGGAAATATCGGAAAACGGTACAGAAGACAGGATGAGATTGGAACCCCCTTCTGCGTGACCTATGATTTTGATTCTGAAACAGACGGGGCGGTAACCGTCCGGGACCGTGACTCCATGGCCCAGGAACGGGTAAAAATTGAAGAACTTCCCGCATACTTTGCGGATAAGTTTGATTTTTAAATTATTATTAACTTATGTATGAACAGGAGGAACGAACATGAGTGAATTAAGAGGAGCAATGATCATCGGACAGTCCGGCGGACCTTCATCCGTCATCAACGCCAGCTGCTACGGCGCCATCAAGGCAGGCCTTGATTCTGACGTGATTACAAAGGTTTACGGCGCTGCCAACGGTATTGTAGGCGTGCTGAACGACAAGCTGTATGTGATGGACGAGGAGGATCCGGAGGAGCTTGCCATCATGAGATACACTCCGTCTTCCGCTCTGGGATCCTGCCGTTACAAGATTGCGGATCCGGATGTGGATGATACGGATTACAAAAAGATCCTTGAGATCTTCAAAAAGTATGACGTGCGTTATTTCTTCTATAACGGCGGAAATGACTCCATGGATACCTGCAACAAGATTTCCAAATATATGAAAAAAGTGGGATACGACTGCCGCGTAATGGGTATTCCCAAAACCATCGACAACGATCTGTTCGGAACAGACCACTGCCCCGGATTTTCATCCGCTGCCAAGTACATTGCCACCTCTCTGGTAGAGGTATACCAGGATGCCCATGTATATGACAAAGGCCAGGTGACCATCGTGGAGATCATGGGCCGTCATGCCGGCTGGCTGGCAGGCGCCGCTTCTCTGGCGCGGGTAACCGGTTATGGCCCGGATCTGATTTACCTGCCCGAGGTAGACTTCAACCAGGAAGAGTTCCTGGAGGATGTGGAAAGAATCTGGAATGAGAACCAGAATGTTCTGATCGCCGTATCCGAAGGCATCCACTATGCGGACGGCACCTTTGTATCGGAAGCCAAGACTTCCGCTACTGACGGATTTGGCCATGCGCAGCTGGGCGGACTGGCCGCCAAGCTGGCAGATGTGGTGAAGAACGCCATCCCCGGCGTGAAGGTTCGTCCCATCGAGCTGTCTCTGCTGCAGAGATGCGCGGAGCACTGCGCTTCCCAGACCGACTCCGACGAGTCCTTCATGGCAGGACAGACTGCCGTAAAGGAAGCCATCGCTGGCGTAACCGACAAGATGGTAGGCTTCAAGTGCACCCGTGACGAGAACGGCTACAAGTGCGAAGCCGACCTGCTGGATCTGTCTTCCGTAGCCAACTACGAGAAGAAGGTTCCGGTAGAGTGGATCAACGAGAGAGGCAACAACGTAACAGATGAGTTCATCAAGTACGCGCTGCCTCTGATCCAGGGCGAGATCCAGATGAAGAAAGAGAACTCTCTGCCCAGATTCGTGCATCTGAAGAAAGTGGTTGCGAAATAAAGAAAAAGCAGCAGCTTAATAGGTTACAGAAAGCCCCTGCACAGACGGCGCAGAAGCCGGATGCGCAGGGGCTTTCTGCGCCTTTGCAAAAAGGACGGACTCGGGCATATCTGCCTGCAGGATGTAAAAATATATAAAAATCAGGAACTATCATAGTGAAAAGTGCTCAAAAAATAAATGAAATAGGAGGCGTACTGCAAAAATAACGGATTAATACACAAATGAACTGAAAAAAATACAATTTAATTTGGCAATTTTCTTGACGGAGGGGATAAATATGATAAAATAATAGTATGATTAACTCGTCAGAAGATAGCTGCCCCCTAAAAAAGAGGCCTTTTTTTCCTGCCCTTTTTTGGACAGCCATGTTCTGACGGGTTGATCGGTCAACAAAATATGTTTAGGAGGAATGTGCAACATGACAAAGTGGGTTTATATGTTCACAGAAGGAAATGCGGGAATGCGCAATCTGTTGGGCGGCAAAGGGGCGAATCTCGCCGAAATGACAGGTCTGGGTCTTCCTGTTCCTCAGGGTTTCACGATCACGACAGAAGCCTGTACGCAGTATTATGAAGACGGGAAAAAAATTAATGATGAGATAATGGGCCAGATTATGGAAGCCATTACCAAATTGGAGGGGGTTACCGGGAAGAAATTCGGAGACAAGGAGAACCCTCTTTTAGTTTCCGTTCGTTCCGGAGCCCGGGCCTCCATGCCCGGTATGATGGATACCATTCTGAACCTGGGACTGAATGAAGACGTGGTGGAGGTTCTGGCTGCCAAATCCGGAAATCCCCGCTGGGCCTGGGACTGCTACCGCAGATTTATCCAGATGTTCTCCGATGTGGTAATGGAAGTGGGCAAAAAATATTTTGAAGTGCTCATCGACCAGATGAAGGAGAAGAAGGGCGTGACCCAGGATGTGGATCTGAACGCGGACGATCTGAAGGAGCTGGCCAACCAGTTCAAGGCAGAGTACAAGTCAAAGATCGGAGAGGACTTCCCCACGGATCCCAAGATTCAGCTGATGGAGGCCATCAAGGCCGTATTCCGTTCCTGGGATAACCCCAGAGCCAACGTATACCGCCGTGACAATGATATTCCCTATTCCTGGGGCACCGCTGTAAACGTACAGATGATGGCCTTCGGAAATATGGGGGATGACTGCGGTACCGGCGTTGCCTTTACCAGAGACCCGGCCACCGGCGAGAACGGCCTGTTCGGCGAGTTCCTGACCAATGCCCAGGGCGAAGATGTGGTGGCAGGCGTGCGTACGCCCATGCACATTTCCGAGATGAAAGACAAATTCCCGGAAGCTTTTGCCCAGTTTAAAGAAGTTTGCAGAATTCTGGAGACCCACTACAGAGATATGCAGGATATGGAGTTTACGGTGGAGAACGGCAAGCTGTATATGCTGCAGACCAGAAACGGAAAGAGAACCGCCAAGGCGGCTTTAAAGATTGCCTGCGATCTGGTGGACGAGGGCATGAGAACAGAAAAAGAGGCGGTTGCCATGATCGATCCCAGAAACCTGGACAGCCTGCTGCATCCCCAGTTTGACGCGGCGGCCCTGAAGGCGGCCACGCCGGCAGCCAGAGCTCTGGGAGCTTCTCCGGGAGCAGCCTGCGGACGGATCGTGTTCTCCGCCGAGGATGCCAAGGCCTGGAACGCCAGAGGCGAGAAGGTGATTCTGGTTCGTCTGGAAACCTCTCCGGAGGATATTGAGGGTATGAAGAGCGCCCAGGGTATCCTGACTGTCCGGGGCGGCATGACCAGCCATGCGGCTGTGGTGGCTCGTGGAATGGGCGCCTGCTGTGTATCCGGCTGCGGCGATATTACCATGGATGAGGCCAACAAGAGATTTACCCTGGCAGGAAAGGAATACCACGAGGGAGACTGGATTTCCCTGGACGGTTCCACCGGCTGTATTTATGACGGCGTAATTCCCACCGTGGATGCTGCCATCGAAGGCGAGTTCGGACGGATTATGGGATGGGCGGACAAGTACCGCAGACTCCAGGTTCGGACAAACGCGGATACGCCTCATGACGCGAGAAAAGCCAGAGAGCTGGGAGCAGAGGGCATCGGCCTTTGCCGTACCGAGCATATGTTCTTTGAGGGGAACCGGATTGACGCGTTCCGTGAGATGATCTGCTCTGAGACAGCGGAGGAGAGAGAAGCGGCTCTGGAAAAGATCCTGCCGGAGCAGCAGAGCGATTTTGAGAAACTGTACGAGGCTCTGGAGGGCAATCCTGTAACCATCCGTTTCCTGGATCCGCCTCTCCATGAGTTCGTTCCCACCGAGGAAGAAGATATCGAAAAACTGGCCAGCGCCCAGCACAAATCCGTGGATACCATTAAGGCGATCATTGATTCCCTTCATGAGTTCAACCCCATGATGGGACACAGAGGCTGCCGTCTGGCTGTGACATATCCGGAGATTGCCGCCATGCAGACCAAGGCAGTGATCCGTGCCGCTATCAATGTGAAGAAGGCTCATCCGGACTGGAACCTGGTTCCCGAGATTATGATCCCGCTGGTTGGGGACAACAAAGAGCTGGAATATGTGAAAAAGACCGTGACAAAGACGGCGGACGCTGAGATCGCGGCGGCAGGCGCGGATCTGAAATATCTGGTAGGCACCATGATCGAGATCCCCAGAGCGGCTCTGACGGCAGATGAGATCGCGAAAGACGCGGACTTCTTCTGCTTCGGAACCAACGACCTGACCCAGATGACCTACGGCTTCTCCCGTGACGATGCCGGCAAGTTCCTGAACGCTTACTACGATGCCAAGATTTTTGAAAACGATCCCTTCGCCAAGCTGGATCAGAACGGCGTAGGAAAGCTGATGGAGATGGCCATCAAGCTGGGCAAGAGCGTGAACCCGCATCTGCACCTTGGCATCTGCGGCGAGCACGGCGGAGATCCCGCTTCTGTGGAGTACTGCCATAAGATCGGCCTGGACTATGTGTCCTGCTCACCCTTCCGGGTACCCATTGCCCGCCTGGCTGCCGCGCAGGCCGCGATTGCCGAATCGGAGAACTGAGAGACTGCATAAAAAGAACGGGGGCATAAACGCTTTTTCATAGCGTTCCCCCACGTTCAATAGAATGAGGATGCTGCAAAATCATGAAATTCATGAGGAAGCAGCATCCTCTTTTATGACGGGAAAATTTTATCAGATCCCGCTGGCCCCGTAGTTTGACAGAACTCTGGCAGAGGGATCCGTCACATTGCAGCCCTCCCAGTTTTTGTTTGGCATCCAGAAATCTTTCACCATATGGGACTGGCCGGGATAAAAGGATTCAAAGATTTCCCGGTAGAGAAGAGACTCTTTGGTAAAGGGGGCGGCATGGCTGTATCCGGCCGCTTTTTTTACGAACTCTTCATCGGTATAGACCGATTCCGCATATTCTTTCAGGTCGTCTACCATGGAATGGCCTACCGCGTCGGAGAAGGCCGCTTTTTCCCGCATAAGGATAGAGGCAGGAAGAAGATGATCCTGTTCAAAGGCACGGCGCAGCAGATATTTTCCCTTGCCGTAGGTATTCATTTTGATTGCCGGATCTATGGACATCACATAGGAGACAAAGTCCAGGTCGCCGAAGGGAACTCTGGCTTCCATGGAATGGACGCTGATGCACCGGTCCGCCCGCAGCACGTCGTACATATACAGCTCCTTTACCCGCTTGACGGCCTCCTTCTGAAATTCTTCCGGCGAGGGGGCAAAATCCGTATATTTGTATCCGAAAAGCTCGTCGGAGACTTCCCCGGTCAGCAGGACCCGCACGTCGGTAGTTTCATGGATGGCCTTGCAGAGAAGGTACATTCCCATGGAAGCCCGTATGGTGGTAATGTCATAGGTAGCCAGCGCCCGGATCACTTCAGGGAGAGCCTTTATAACCTGCTCTCTGGTCATCAGAATTTCCGTATGACGGCTTCCTATATAGTCGGCTGTTTCCTTGGCATATTTCAGGTCGATGGCATCTTTTTCCATGCCGATGGCGAAGGTGCGGATGGGTTTGTCCAGCGCGGAAGCGGCGATGGCGCAGACCAGTGAAGAATCCAGGCCGCCGCTTAACAAAAAGCCCATGGGAGCGTCGGAATCCAGGCGTTTTTTAACGCCCGCCATCAGTTTTTCCCGTATATTCCGGCAGAGAACATCCAGACTGTCGGCATGAATCTCTGTCGTTTCGGTTATATCCCGGTAGCAGATAAATTTTCCGTCTTTATAGTAATGGCCGGGCGGGAAAGGACAGATGCTTTCGGTCAGGCCGGACAGGTTTTTGGCTTCGCTGGCAAACAGAATGTTTCCCTTCCGGTCATAGCCGTAGAACAGAGGGCGAATGCCGATGGGATCTCTGGCGGCGATGTAGGAGCCGGAGGCGGCGTCATACAGCACAAGGGCAAACTCCGCGTCCAGCGTCCCGAACATTTCCGTTCCCAGTTCTTCGTAAAGAGGCAGAAGGATCTCACAGTCGCTGTCGCTGCAAAACGTATAGCCTTTTCGGATCAGTTTTTCTCTGACAGGGCGGAAACCGTAGATTTCCCCGTTGCAGACAAGATAGTTCCCGTGCAGGGAGAAGGGCTGCATACCTTCCTCCGTCAGCCCCATGATAGAAAGACGCTGAAAACCCATAAGCCCGTTTTTTGTCCGGATAACCCGGGAGGCGTCCGGTCCCCGGGAGACTGTCCGGGAAAGACCCTGAAGAAAAAGATCATAATCTGCTTCGGCAGAGCAGTAACACATTATTGTACACATAAGCTGTATCTTTCTTTCTGCAGTTTTATTTTGGAACTTCCATGGGATACTGTCCGTCAAAGCATGCCCGGCACAGGGGAAGCCCGTCCGCCATATAGGAGAGATCCTCCAGTTTCATATAAGCCAGGGAATCGGCGCCGGTTATGGCCCGGATTTCCTCCGCGGAATGGGAGGAGGCGATCAGCTGCTGATGGGAGGGAACATCGGTCCCGAAATAGCAGGGATAAAGAAAAGGGGGAGAGCTGATGCGCACATGTACACTGCGGGCGCCGGCTTCCTTCAGCATATGGATCAGCCGGGCGATGGTGGTGCCTCTCACAATAGAATCATCCACCAGCACCAGGCGTTTTCCCGCTACGGCAGACTTCAGTACGGACAGCTTCATCCTGACGCTGCTGACCCGCTCTTCCTGGGTGGGTTTGATAAAGGTTCTTCCCACGTAGCTGTTTTTATAAAAGGCGGAGCCGAAGGGAATACCGGAAGCTCTGGCGTATCCCAGAGCCGCCGGTATCCCTGAGTCCGGAACGCCGCAGACCAGATCCGCGTCTGCCGGATAAGACCGGGCAAGGGCGGCGCCGGCCCGCAGACGGGCGTCATAAATATCCACACCGTCCAGGGTGCTGTCCAGCCTTGCGAAATAAATATATTCAAAAATACAGTGAGCTTTTTTTCCCTGACAGAGAGTACAGTCGGAAGAAACTCCCTCCCGGGTAATGGTCACGATTTCCCCGGGAAGTATATCCCGGACAAATTCGGCGCCTGCGCTCTGGAGGGCGCAGCTTTCCGAGGCCAGGAGATAGGCATTGTCCCGCCTGCCAAGGCACAGAGGCTTCAGCCCCAGAGGATCCCGGACGCCGATGAGCTTTCGGGGACTGGCGATGACCAGGGCGTAGGAGCCCCGGATCATACCGGCGGCTTTTTGAACCGCTTCCTCTACCGTTTCGGAGTGCAGCCGTTCTCTTACAATACAGTGGGCGATGACTTCTGAATCGGTAGTGGTATGAAAAATTGCGCCGGTTTTTGCCAGACGGTCCCGGAGGGCATCGGCATTTACCAGATTTCCGTTGTGGGCCAGCGCCAGCGTTCCTTTAATATAGCTGAGGACAAGAGGCTGGGCATTGGACAGCTCGGCGGCTCCCGTGGTGGAATACCGCACATGACCGATCCCCAGGTTGCCATGGAGGGCGCGCAGGCTTTCTTCTTTAAATACCTCACTCACCAGTCCCATGCCCTTATGGAAGTTTATATTTCCTCTTGGCCCCGCGGTATCGCTGACGGCGATGCCGCAGGACTCCTGCCCTCTGTGCTGGAGGGCGGAGAGTCCATAGTAGACAGAGGGCGCCGCGTCGTTTCCGGAAAAATCATAAATGCCGAAAACGCCGCAGGCCTCTTTGATTTTGCAGTAGCCATTCTGTTCCATCTCTTGACACCTTGCCTTTAAACAGAGAAAAGAAGAGCGTCATAGGTAGGATAGGGAAGCTCCTCATCCGGTATTTTTGCCTCTGCCTCATCCGCGGTTTTCCGCAGCTCTTCCATGGAAGCCAGAAGCGTGTTATGGCAGTAGTCTGCGGCCTCCTGCATGGACGTTTTTTTATCCGTCTCCTGAATCTCTTTCTCCAGTACATCCAGGGAAGAGGAGATTTTTTCATAGGCTTCGCCGAGAAACGCAACCAGACTGGCCGCGGAAGCGGTGGGAACAGAGGGCGCCAGGGCTTTCATGGACCGCATATTGTCCGAGACGGCGGCGGCATAGCGCTCCACCGCGGGCAGAAAATCCTTGGCAAGCATCTCTTTCATGGTTTTGGCCTCGATGCTGATGGTTTTCACATAGTTTTCCAGAAGAATTTCATAGCGGGAGAAGATTTCTTCCTTTGTAAAAATATGGTGTTTGGTGAAAAGTTCCACATTCTTATCCGCAATGAACTGGGGCAGGCAGTCGGGAGTGGAAACCAGATTGTACAGGCCTCTCTTTTTGGCTTCCTCAATCCATTCCTCTGTGTAGCCATTTCCGTTGAAAATAACCTTTTTATGCTTTTTCACCGCCCGCTTGATCAGCTCGTGAACCGCGTGCTCCATCTCTTCCGGCGCGGTTCCCTCCAGCTCTTTGGCAAACTGGGAGAGAGCTTCCGCCACGGCGGTATTCAGGATAATGTTGGGAGTCGCCACGGAGGCGGAGGAGCCCAGCATACGGAATTCAAATTTATTGCCGGTAAAGGCAAAGGGCGAGGTCCGGTTCCGGTCCGTGTTGTCCTTCACAAAATGGGGCAGCACATGGGCGCCGGTTTCCAGCTGCACATTCTGGTGCTCGCCGAAATAGGTATCCTCTTCGATGGACTTTAAGACGGCTGTCAGTTCATCCCCCAGGAAGATGGACACAATGGCGGGCGGCGCCTCGTTTCCTCCCAGCCGGTGGTCGTTGCCGGCGCTGGAGGCGGAAATGCGCATCAGATCCGCGTATTCATCCACCGCTTTGATAACCGCCATCAGGAATACCAGAAATTGAATATTCTGGGCGGGGGTGCTGCCCGGATCCAGCAGGTTCTCGCCGGTATTTGTGGAGATGGACCAGTTGTTGTGCTTGCCGCTGCCGTTGATTCCCTCAAAAGGCTTTTCATGGAGGAGGCAGGTCAGGCCGTGATTATCCGCCACCTTTTTCATGATTTCCATGGTAAGCTGGTTGTGATCCACCGCCACGTTGGCCGTATCAAAGATGGGAGCCAGCTCGTGCTGGGACGGTGCTACTTCATTATGCTTTGTCTTGGCGGGGATTCCCAGCTTCCAGAGCTCTTCGTCAAGATCGTGCATATAGGCGGCTACCCGGGGCTTTAAGGCGCCGAAATAATGGTCCTCCATTTCCTGTCCCCTGGGAGCGGGGGCGCCCAGCAGGGTTCTGCCGCAGAATACCAGATCCCGGCGCTGCCGGTACAGCTCTTTATCAATCAGAAAATACTCCTGTTCCGGTCCGATGGTGGTGGACACATGGGTCACAGCCGTATTCCCCAGGATATGGAGGATTTTTACCGCCTCGCTGCTCAGAGCTTCCATGGAGCGCAGAAGAGGTGTTTTTTTGTCCAGGGCCTCGCCGCCGTAGGAGCAGAAGGCTGTGGGAATATACAGGGTCCCGTCTTTGATAAAGGCGGGAGAGGTGGGATCCCAGGCAGTATAGCCTCTGGCCTCAAAGGTTGCCCGCAGCCCTCCGGAAGGAAAACTGGAAGCGTCCGGTTCACCCTTTACCAGTTCCTTTCCGGAAAAGTCCATGATGACCTCCCCGTTGGAAGTGGTGGAAATAAAGCTGTCGTGTTTTTCGGCGGTAAAGCCGGTCATAGGCTGAAACCAGTGGGTGAAATGGGTTGCCCCGTTTTCCACCGCCCACTCTTTCATGGCCACCGCCACAGAGTTGGCCACCTCCAGTTCCAGATGGGTACCGTTCTCAATGGTTTTCCGCAGCGCTTTGTAAACATCTTTCGGAAGCTTGTTCCGCATGATCTTATCGTTGAATACCAGGCTTCCATATAAAGCGGGAATATCTTTTTTCATAATCTGCTCCTCCTTTTTCCGATAAAAACAGAAAAAGCGCCCTGGACAGATCATCCAAAGCGCCTTTGCTTTATGGTCTGTAGTATATACTCAGGAAAAAGAAGTTGTCAATCCTTTTTTGAAAAAATCGAAAAAAACGCAAAATTTCAAAACAGGGATTTACAAACAGAGAAAAATCAGGTATAGTAAACAGAAAACCATAAAAAAACTGTGACGAAGGCGTCAGAATCCGTAAGGAGATTCTGACGCTTTTTGCATTCTGGCAGGAGGGAAAAAACATGAGAGAGCAACAGCAGGGACTGTACAGTCCGGTTTTTGAACATGATAACTGCGGGATAGGAGCTGTGGTAAACAGCAGGGGCATCAAAAGCCACCTGACGGTGGAGAGAGCCCTTCATATTGTAGAAAACCTGGAGCACAGGGCCGGGAAAGACGCGGAGGGAAAAACCGGCGACGGAGTGGGAATCCTGCTGCAGATTTCCCATAAATTCTTTTCCAGGGTCTGCAAAAAAGAGGGGATTCTCCTGGGAGGGGAGCGGGAATACGGCATCGCCCAGTTATTCTTCCCTCAGGATGAGAGAAAGAGAAACCAGGCAAAAAAGATGTTCGAAATTATTGTGGAAAAGGAAGGCCTGGAGCTTCTGGGCTTCCGGGAGGTGCCGGTATTCCCGGAAGTGCTGGGCCATAAAGCCAGAGAATGTATGCCCTGCATTGTCCAGGCTTTTATCAGAAAGCCGGATGAGACAAAAAAGGGGCTGGATTTTGACCGGAAGCTGTACATTGCCCGGAGAGTGTTTGAGCAGAGCAACGACAATACCTATGTGGTATCCATGTCCAGCCGGACCATTGTATATAAAGGAATGTTTCTGGTAGGGCAGCTTCGGACCTTCTTTGCCGATCTGCAGGATCCGGACTATGAGTCCGCCATCGCCACCGTTCACTCCCGCTTCAGCACCAACACCAATCCCAGCTGGGAGAGGGCCCATCCCAACCGTTTCATCGTGCACAACGGGGAAATCAATACCATCCGGGGAAATGCGGATAAAATGCTGGCCCGGGAGGAAAATATGGAGTCGCCCCATCTGAAGGATCAGCTGCATAAGATCCTGCCGGTGGTCGACCGGCAGGGATCGGATTCCGCCATGCTGGACAACACCCTGGAATTTCTGGTGATGAGCGGCATGGATCTTCCCCTGGCCGTGATGATTACGATTCCGGAGCCCTGGTCCAATAATCAGACTCTCTCCCAGGAAATCCGGGATTTCTATCAGTATTACGCTACCATGATGGAGCCCTGGGACGGCCCGGCTTCCATTGTATTTTCCGACGGCGACCTGCTGGGAGCGGTTCTGGACCGGAACGGCCTTCGCCCTTCCCGCTATTACGTGCTGAAAAACGGGGATGTGATTCTGGCCTCCGAGGTAGGGGTCCTTGCTGTGCCGGAAGAGGAGATCGTCCGGAAGGAAAGGATTCACCCCGGCAAAATGCTCCTGGTGGATACCGAGAAAGGCCGGATCTTAAGCGACGCCGAGATAAAAGAAACCTACGCAGAGGCCCAGCCCTACGGGGAATGGCTGGACAGCAGCCTGGTGCGGCTGCAGGATCTGAAAATCCCCAATAAGCGGGTGGAGGAATATACGCCGCAGCAGAGAAGAAGGCTGCAGAAGGCTTTCGGCTATACCTATGAAGAGTACAGAAAGTCCATTTATGAGATGGCCTTAAACGGCAGCGAGGGCATTGCCGCCATGGGCGTGGATACGCCGCTGGCAGTGCTCTCCCAAAAGAATCGTCCTCTCTTTGACTACTTCAAACAGCTTTTCGCCCAGGTGACCAATCCCCCCATCGACGCCATCCGGGAGGAGATTGTAACCAGCACCACCGTATACGTGGGAAAAGACGGCAATCTGCTGGAGGAGACGCCGGAAAACTGCCAGGTGCTAAAGATCAACAATCCCATTCTGACCAATACGGACCTTCTGAAAATAAAAAATATGAAGAAGAAGGGCTTCAAGGTGGCGGAGGTTTCTATCACTTATTATAAGAGCACCAAGCTGGAAAGAGCCATCGACCGCCTTTTCGTAGAGGTGGATAAGGCTTACAAGGATGGGGCGAATATTCTGATTCTCTCAGACCGGGGCGTGGATGAGAATCATATGCCGATTCCGTCTCTCCTTGCGGTGTCCGCCGTGCACCAGCATCTGGTGGATACCAAAAAGCAGACGTCCCTTTCTCTGATTCTGGAATCGGGAGAGCCCAGGGAAGTGCATCATTTTGCCGCCCTTCTGGGATACGGCGCCTGCGCGGTAAACCCCTATCTGGCGCTGGAGACGATCCGGGAGCTGATCGAGGAGAAACTGCTGGACAAGGATTATTACGCGGCGGTCAGCGACTATAATCAGGCAGTGCTTCACGGCATTGTAAAGATTGCCTCCAAGATGGGCATATCCACCATCCAGTCCTACCAGGGTTCCAAAATTTTTGAGGCCATCGGTATTTCCCGGGAGGTGGTGGACCGGTATTTCGCGGGAACCGTCAGCCGGGTAGGGGGCATTACCCTGGAGGATATTGCCGCAAATGTGGACGCCCTTCACTCAAAAGCCTTTGATCCGCTGGGAAGAGCGGTGGATCTGACCCTGGACAGCCTGGGCAAACACAAAATGAGAAAGGGAGGAGAGGAGCACCGATACAACCCCGCCACCATCCATATGCTGCAGAAATCCACCCGCATGGGGGACTACGGCATGTTTAAGGAATATACCCGCATGGTGGATGAGGAGAGAAACGGAAACCTGCGTTCTCTGATGGATTTTGCGTTCCCGGAGAAGGGAGTCCCCATCGAAGAGGTGGAGAGTGTGGAGGAGATTGTGAAGCGGTTTAAAACCGGCGCCATGTCCTACGGTTCCATTTCCCAGGAGGCCCATGAGACGCTGGCGATTGCCATGAACATGATCCACGGCGAGTCTAACACCGGAGAAGGAGGGGAGAGCGAAGAGAGGCTTGACTCTGCCGGAAGCCAGGTGGACAGATGCTCCGCCATCAAACAGGTGGCCAGCGCCCGCTTTGGCGTTACCAGCCGGTATCTGGTCAGCGCCAAAGAGATACAGATAAAAATGGCCCAGGGAGCCAAGCCCGGCGAGGGAGGCCATCTGCCCGCCAGAAAGGTCTATCCCTGGATCGCCAAGACCAGGCATTCCACGCCGGGAGTCAGCCTGATCTCTCCGCCGCCTCATCACGACATCTATTCCATTGAGGACCTGGCTCAGCTGATCTATGACCTGAAAAATGCCAACAAGTATGCCCGCATTTCTGTAAAGCTTGTGTCTGAGGCGGGGGTGGGAACCGTTGCCGCCGGCGTTGCCAAGGCAGGGGCCCAGGTGATTCTGATCTCCGGATATGACGGAGGAACCGGGGCCGCGCCGGAAAGCTCCATCCACAACGCGGGGCTTCCCTGGGAGCTGGGACTGGCGGAAACCCATCAGACCCTTCTGCGAAACGGACTGCGCAGCCGCGTCAGAATCGAGACGGACGGCAAGCTGATGAGCGGCCGGGATGTGGCCATGGCGGCGCTGCTGGGGGCGGAGGAATTCGGCTTTGCCACAGCGCCCCTGGTCACCATGGGCTGCGTTATGATGCGGGTCTGCAACCTGGATACCTGCCCGGTAGGCGTAGCCACTCAGAACCCGGAGCTTCGGAAACGCTTTAAGGGAAAACCGGAGTATGTGGTGAACTTTATGAAATTTATCGCCCAGGAGCTGCGGGAATATATGGCAAAACTGGGATTCCGCACCATCGACGAGATGGTGGGAAGAAGCGATCTGCTTAAAAAGAAGGATAGGCCGGAGAACCCCATGGCAGCCAAGATTGATCTGGGGGCTATCCTGAATAATCCTTACGCGGGCCAGGGCCAGCCTGTTATCTTTGATCCGGCGGACGTGTATGATTTCCAGCTGGAAAAGACGCTGGATGAGCGGGTGCTTCTGAAGAAATTTGCCTCCGCCCTGAAAAAGGGAGAGAAAGCCGCAGTCAGCACAGAAGTGAGCAATACGGACAGAACCGTGGGCACCATGCTGGGGGCGGAAATCACCAGACAGCATAAATACGGCCTTCCGGAGGATACCCTGACGGTAAACTGCAAAGGAGCGGGAGGGCAGAGCTTTGGCGCCTTTATTCCAAAGGGGCTTACCCTGAAGCTGGAAGGAGATACCAACGATTACTTTGGAAAAGGCCTGTCGGGAGGAAAGCTGATCCTGTATCCACCCCGGAACAGAAATTATTCCGCCAGCGACAATATGATTGCCGGCAACGTGGCTCTTTACGGGGCAACCGGAGGGAAGGCGTTTATAAACGGCATGGCGGGAGAGCGGTTTGCCGTGCGCAACTCGGGAGCCTGCGCGGTGGTGGAAGGCGTGGGAGAACATGGCTGCGAGTACATGACAGGGGGTCGGGTGGTAATCCTGGGATCCACAGGAAAGAATTTCGCCGCAGGCATGAGCGGCGGCATTGCCTATGTGCTGGATGAGAACAGCACCCTGTACAGAAACCTGAATAAGGATATGATTTCCATTGAACGGGTGGAGAGCAAGATAGACGTGCACGAACTGAAAAGCCTGATCCAGGAGCATGTACAGTGCACCGGCTCCGAGAGGGGAAAAGAGATTCTGGAACATTTTGACGAATATCTTCCCCGCTTTAAAAAGATCATACCCAATGATTATAAGCGGATGCTTACACTGAGCATCAAGCTGGAGGAGCAGGGAATGACCACGGAGCAGGCCCAGCTGGAAGCGTTTACAGAAGTATTTTCGGAGGTGTAGAAAATGGGAAAACCGACCGGGTTTTTAGAGTATGAGAGAAAAGATGCCCTCCAGATCCCGCCTCTGGAGAGAATCAAAAATTTTGAAGAATTTAAGATGCCTCTGTCAGGAGAGGAACAGCAGATCCAGGGAGCCCGCTGTATGGAATGCGGCGTTCCCTTCTGCCAGGCCGGCATGATGATTGGAGGGATGGCTTCCGGCTGTCCCCTTCACAATCTGGTGCCGGAGACCAACGATCTGGTTTACCGGGGCAAATGGAGGCAGGCCTACGAGCGGCTGTCCAAAACCCACAGTTTTCCGGAATTTACCAGCCATGTATGCCCGGCTCTGTGCGAAGCCGCCTGTACCTGCAGCCTGAACGGAAAATCGGTAACCACAAAGGATAATGAAAAGGCGATTATCGAGACTGCCTGGGAAAAGGGATGGGTTACCCCCCAGACGCCTCCTGTGCGCACGGGAAAGAAGGTGGCGGTGGTGGGCAGCGGCCCCTCCGGCCTGGCGGCAGCCCAGGAGCTGAACCGGAAAGGGCACTGGGTCACGGTGTTTGAGCGGAACGACCGGGCAGGGGGACTGCTGCGCTATGGGATTCCCAATATGAAGCTGGATAAATCCGTAATCGACCGGAGAGTAAAGCTGATGGAGGAAGAAGGGGTAGTCTTTAAAACCGGCGTGGATGTGGGGAAGGATGTAAAGGCCCGGGATCTTCTGAAGGAATTTGACCGGGTGGTACTGGCCTGCGGCGCTTCCAATCCCAGAGACATCCAGGTACCGGGAAGAGAGGCGGGAAACATTTATTTTGCGGTGGATTTTCTGAAATCCGTTACAAAAAGCCTTCTGGATTCCCGGTTTAAAGACAACCGTTTTATCCCGGCAAAGGGGAAGCATGTGCTGGTAATCGGCGGCGGCGATACGGGAAATGACTGTGTGGGCACAGCCATCCGGCTGGGAGCCAAATCTGTTGCCCAGTTGGAAATGATGCCAAAGCCCCCGGAAACCAGAACACCGGGCAATCCCTGGCCGGAGTGGCCCAGGGTGCTGAAAACAGATTACGGTCAGGAGGAGGCTATCGCCCTCTTTGGCAGGGATCCCAGAATCTACCAGACCACGGTAACGGAATTTATCAAGGACGAAAAGGGAAATGTGCAGAAGGCGAAGATTATCAGCCTGGAACCCAAAAAGGACGAGAAAACCGGCCGTATGAACATGGTTCCCGTGGAAGGGACAGAGCAGGTGATGGACGCGCAGCTGGTCCTGATCGCGGCAGGCTTTCTGGGAAGCCAGAAATATGTGACAGATGCCTTTCAGGTAGAAGTCAATTCCCGGACAAATGTGTGGACAAAGCCGGATGAATACGCCACCAGCGTCCCCGGCGTCTTTACGGCAGGGGATATGCACCGGGGACAGTCTCTGGTGGTCTGGGCTATTGCAGAGGGAAGAAGAGCCGCCGAGGCGGTGGACCTGGATCTGATGGGCTATTAAAGCGAAAATAAAAAGCAAATTTGTCCTGCCGCTACAGCCAATTAATGAGGACGGAAACAGAAAAAAATGATACAATGGACTTACGAATAACAGATTAGGAGGCTGGAAGATGGAGAAACCAAAAAAAGCTGTAGCGGCAGGCCATGTATGTCTTGACATTACTCCCATATTTCCGGGCGGAATACGGGATAAAGCAGAGAATATCCTGCTTCCGGGGAAACTGATCCATGTGGAGGGAGCGGATATACATACCGGAGGGTCGGTGGCCAACACGGGAACTGCCATGAAGCTTCTGGGAGCCGATGTGCGGCTGGCAGGAATGGTGGGGGATGACGACTTCGGGAAAATCGTGAGAGAAAAGCTGAAAACCTGGGGAGCGGATCAGGATATGATCGTTTCCGAAAAAGCAAATACCTCCTATTCCGTCGTGCTGGCCATTCCGGGAATGGACCGGATTTTTCTGCATGACCCGGGGGCGAACGATGAATTTGTCAGCGAGGATGTGAAGGAGGAGCTGCTGGAGGGGATCGCGCTGTTTCACTTCGGCTATCCTCCCATTATGAAAAAAATGTACGAGGAGGAAGGCGCGGAACTGGAAAAACTGTTCAGGCGGGCAAAAGAAAAGGGAGCGGCCGTGTCTCTGGATATGGCGGCTATTGATCCTTCCTCGGCAGCCGGAAGAGCGGACTGGGAGCGTATTCTGAAGCGGGTTCTGCCCCTGGTGGATTTCTTCGTGCCCAGTGTGGAGGAATTGTGCTTTATGCTGAACCGGGGACTGTATGAGGAGTGGAACCGGCGGGCGGCAGGCAGAGACCTGACGGAGGTGATTACCTGGGAGGAAGTACGGCAGCTGGGACATCGGTGCATGGAACTGGGGGCCGGGGTGGTGCTGATTAAATGCGGCGCTCCCGGCATCTATTACTGCACAAAGTCCCGGGAGGAACTGGAGGAGCTGTGCGCCAAGCTGGAACTTTCCGCCGAAGACTGGGGCGGAAAGGAAGGGTTTGAAGAGAGCTATGAGCCGGAGGCCCTGCTCTCCGGCACAGGCGCGGGAGATACCTGTATCGCCGCTTTTCTGACCGCCGTATTAAAGGGTGAAAGCCTGGAAATGGCCCTGAAGCTGGCTGCGGCTGAGGGAGCCTGCTGCGTGGCGGCCTACGACGCCCTTGGCGGTCTGAAAGGCCTGGATGAGATTAAAGAAAAGATTCAAAACGGCTGGAAAAAGCAGCATCTGAACCCGGCTTTAAAAAAGAACTGAAAAAGAACCGCATATAGGAGGAAGTGAAAATGTTAGCAAATTTAAACGATGTGTTAAAGCCGGCAAGAGAAAATAAAAAAGCGGTGGGACTGTTTAACACCTGCAGCCTGGAGCTGGCCAGAGGCGTTATGGAGGCGGCGGAGGAGCTGCAGGTTCCGGTTATCATCGGAACGGCGGAGATCCTGCTGCCGGTGGCGTCCCTGGAAATCATGGCGGATCTGCTGCTTCCCATGGCGGACCGGGCCAGCGTGCCCGTGGTGGTACATCTGGATCACGGCTTAAAGGAGGAGACCTGCAGGCGGGCGCTGGAGCTGGGCTTCAGCTCCATCATGTATGACTGCTCCACCGATCCCTACGAGGTGAACGTACAGAAAATCGCGGAGATGACAAAACTGGCCCATTCCTATCATGCCACCATTGAGGCGGAGCTGGGACATGTGGCGGACAACGAAGGGGCGGGAGCGGTGAACGATCCCACCATGTACTATACCCAGCCGGATCAGGCGAAAGACTTTGTGGAAAAGACAGGGGTAGACGCCCTGGCGATTGCGGTGGGGACCGCTCACGGCGCATATAAGCTGCCGCCCAAGCTGGACTTTGACCGCATCCGGGAGATTGCCGCCGCCATTGATCCGTTCCTGGTGCTTCACGGAGGCTCCGGCCTTACGGATGAGGACTTCCATCGGGCCATTCAGGAAGGAATCAGCAAGGTGAATATCTTTACGGACATTAACCATGCGGGGGCAAAGGCTGCCTACGAGACATACGCGGCAGGAAAAGAACTGGTAACCGACCAGCAGCCGGCCATGGTGGAAGCCATCAAGCAGGCCACCATGGAAAAAATGCGGCTGTTTAACGCGTAAAATTTCTATCCCATGGTCTTAAATAAATTCTGAAACAGCGCACGCTGTTCTCCGGACAGCCGGCTCCACTGATCCAGCAGTTCTCTCTGGTCAGTGGAGAGGGCTACCATCTCATCGTCACTGAAAAACTGGCTGAGCGTGATTCCAAAAGCATTGCAGATGGATTCCAGAGTTGAAATACTGGGCACGGTATTGCGATGATAGATATTCGCAATGGTGGAAGCGGGAAGCCGGGATTCCTTTACCAGCCGGTATTCGGTTCATCCTCGGCTTCCGGCCAGATATTTGATTCTTTCGCTGATATCCATTTTTTCTATCACCACCTTTAGAACTATTTTACTGTTTAAAAGAGTGACAGAATAGAACCAAGTATAGTTGTAAAATCACACTCAATTAGGTATAATAGGGATGATACCGGGTTTATGGACAGACACCACAGGAAAGGCTGATAAGAAGGGGAGACAGCATGAGCGAAAAATTATTTGAAATTGCCCAGGTACAGTCCGGCTGCTTTTATATGTCGGATATGTTTCAGCATTTTGACAGACAGGACGCGGTCCGGTTTTTTTCGGAAGAAAAGGTGGAGGACCATTCTCTGGAAGAATGGAACAGCGTGCTGGACTACATATTGAAGGCGGGCAGCTACCGCCGAAAAAAATCTCTGGAAGAGGTTTCTCTGTTCCTGGATATAGATTGACAGAATGATATAAAA
>DVOS01000003.1 GCA_018713435.1 Candidatus Merdiplasma excrementigallinarum | reverse complement strand
CTTGCTGCATCCAGTACAGACTGCGGGGCATATTCCCCTTGCTTTAATAGTTGTTGAATCCTTCCAGACACATCCTCCCAGGACAAAAATGTTTTATCCAGAATCCGATCATGTACCGTATGCCCCACAGCAATCTGCATCCCCAGCTCGTTATACCAGACAGAATACTCTTTTCCGCCAATCACAAGCCCGATACCGCCCGTACCGTATTCCCGGCGCACAAAATCCGTATATTCCTCCGGCGTCTGCTCCATCATAAAATTATAAATGATCCGCAGATGGCTCCTGTCACGGTTGCCGCCTTTTCTTAAAACTTCATCAATCACATCTGCTGGGATCGCTGTCTCCCCGGCATACAAAGCAGCCTGCCGCTCCTCAATGGAGCGGATCTGCTGTTCTACCGTAGGCAGTTCGGGCAAAGAAAAAGCAGAGGCTGCTTCTTCCTCTGCTTCATTCAAATCCTGTTCTGTTGTTTCTTTGCTTAGCTGTATACCAATTCCGTCAGCACGGTTTCCTCCGCCATCTGTGTCAGGCTGTTCATGTGTGCTGTCCACGCCATCTGATCTGTCTCTTTGTCTGGAGCCGGATACTTCATAAGCAGCCTTTCCATCATGTTCTCCATCCGATTCTGCGCTGCCTGCTCGATCTCCTGCAGGTGGCTGTCCAGCTTCCCGCTCATCAGCAGGCTCTGGTACAGGTTCTTCTTGTATTCTTTCAGGTATGTCCTCCGCAGCATCCCGTATTTCCCGATGGCCTGCGGTTTCTCCTGAAGCGTCAGGTTCGGAAACAAGTAATCTCCCTTGCGGTGATAGGTCAGTTCCATTCGTTTTCCCTCCTTCATCATTTTCACTTTCACGAATTAACGTGTTAAATTTATTATAAAGTACTTCCTTCTTTTTTGCAACTGTTTTTTCTGGTTTTCCATGGGATTCTTCCGCCTGCTTTCTCCATTCTTCCAATTCCGCCTGCCGGATCGTCCGTCCAATATCACGGAGTATCGGTTCCACAAGCTGGCTGGTGGCATTTCCCAGGAAAGCCAGGACAGACAGATCATTATAATCTGTAATGCTTGAGAAATCCGCTTCCTCCAGGTATTCCATAGGTTCTAACCCACAGCGCCGTGCCAGGGAATAAAAAGCGCTGTTTGCAAGAAGGGTACGGAACTCCACCCGGATAGTATCGTCATCCAGCCCTTCCAGGAATGTACCGGGGATGGCATACCCTATGCCGTCCATGGCTTCCTCCAGGCTGTCAGCTGCCATCTCCTCCGCAATCTGCCGCAGCGCTGCAGCCAGGTCAGAAGCCCCGTCTCCATCCAGCCCATAAGTATCTGCCAGATGGTTCAAAATCATTTCCTGCTGTTCTTCTTTCATCCGCCACAGGTACGGCGTCTTGCCGCCCCTTACCGGGTGGGTGTCTGATACGTCAAATACATACCGCAGGGCACGCCTCGGCCCGGTGTCGTCGATCAGGGCGATCCCCTTCGCTCCCCGGTTTACCCACCGGCGCATCTTCTCATTCCACACTTCCAGCTCCGCACAGGCCGTTGCGTCCGGACGCTGGGCGTGGATCAAAAGAGTATCTGAGAACGGATAGCGGTAGAGTCTGGAAGCCGTGTCCAGATACCCCATCCAGTCCCGTGGGGAACCGCTGACTTCTTTTGCCGTCTCCCGTGCCAGGAAACGGATGTCATTGATTTTTGCCATGTAGATCCTCCTGTAAATCATAAATTATCCCTGTATGGCGCTGGCTGGGGCGTCTGCTTCATACAGGTAAAAACTGTCTTGCCCCTCTTGTATAATCCCGCCCTCCCCGGTTCCCTGCCGGGGAGGATTTTCATTTTTTGCTTTTCTTTTTCGGGAACTCCAGGCGGAAACTGGCTTTTCCTTCTTCCGTATCCAGGCAGAGATACGCCGCAAAGGTTCTTCCCTTCTTCTGGGAATACAGATCCGGCACATACGTCCGCCCATCCTTTAAAAGCTCCGCCGCCATCTTTTTATCCATCCTTTTCTTCATCCCGGACAGATACCGGTTCTCTTTCCAGAGGGCAAAGGCACACTCACGGCTGCCACAGAAGAAGTTTCTCTTGCTTTCATAGACCGGGCTGCCGCACACCGGGCAGACGCCGATCTGCTCTCTGGGATAAAAACGGTTTTGCTCCTCCACGGACAATTCCCCGCACTCCAGAAGCATCCGGTCAATCAGTTCCTCAATGCCGTCCAGGAACTCCTGTCCGGGAAGCTCCCCTCTTTCAATCTGGAGCAGGCGGTTCTCCCACTCCGCAGTCATGGCGGCTGACCGCAGATACTCCGGAAGCACCGAGATCAGGTCTGCCCCGTCCTGGGTAGCCAGAAGCTGTTTCCCTTTTCTTACGGCATAACCAGAAGATACCAGTTTTTCAATAATGGACGCCCTGGTTGCCGGTGTGCCAAGCCCTTTTTTCTCTGTTTCCGCATCAAACTCCCGGTTCCCGGCAGTCTCCATGGCAGATAACAGGGTATCCTCGCTGTAGGGTTTCGGCGGTGTTGTAAAATGCTCGGATACGCTTACCGTAACCGGATGGAACGTCTGGCCTTCTACCACATCAGGAAGGAAAAATTCCTCCCCTTCTTTCCGGCTTTTTACGCCTAAATGCTTACGGAACTCTGCTTCTATCGCTTTCCATCCTATTTGCTGAATGACTTTGCCTTTTGCCGTAAATATTTCCCCGGCACAGGATACAGTGATCTCTGTTTCCTGATAAATGTATTTCTGCGCCCCGGCACAAAGCAGCCGGACACTGATGAGCTGAAGGATGTCCTGTTCCCCTTTGGACAGCTCCTGCAGCTCATATGCCTTTAGCTCTGCCGTGGGGATAATCGCATGGTGATCTGAGACTTTGCTGTTATCCATCATGCGCTCTACGTCCGGCTCCAGCGGATAGAGAGAAGAAAAGCCATATTTCTCACACGCCATTGCAACCGCCTGCCGTGCAGTCTGCCCCATATCCTCTGTCAAATACTGGCTGTCTGTCCGGGGATATGTCACCAGTTTTTTTTCATAAAGGCTCTGGGTAAAGTCCAGTGTCTCCTTTGCCGTATAGCCAAAATAACGGTTGCTCTCCCTCTGGAGCGTGGTCAGATCATACAGCTTCGGCGGAGAAACAGCCTTTTCCGTTGATACGCAGGATTCCGCCACGGCTGTCCCGCCCTCACAGGCTTCCTGCAGCCGCCGGACTTCTCCGGTGTCAAACAGCTTCTCTTTTACCGCCTCCAGCCCGCCGCAGTCGAAATGGAGGTTATAGTATTTCTCTTTCTGGAAATGGGTGATCTGCTCTCCCCGTTCCACCAACATTGCCAGGGTAGGCGTCTGTACCCGTCCTACTACCAGGCGTTTAAAATATTTCGTGGTGTAAGCCCTGGTAGCGTTCATCCCAATGAGCCAGTCCGCTTTCGCACGGCAGACCGACGCTTCGTAGAGGTTCCGGTATTCTGCGCCGTCTTTCAGGCAAGAAAATGCCTCCCGGATAGCAGAATCCTCCATGGAACTGATCCAGATCCGCTTGATGGGCAGACGGCTTCCGGACAGTTCATAAACCCGGCCAAAAATCAGCTCCCCCTCACGTCCGGCGTCACAGCCGTTGACCACATACTCCACATCCTTCCGGTTCAGCAGCTTCTTTAAGACTGCAAACTGCGTCTTTTTATCTTTCGCCACAGCCAGCCGCCATTCATCCGGCAGGATGGGAAGGTCAGTAAATTCCCACTTCTTATACTTTTCCCCATAGTCCTCCGGCGGCACATACTCCGCCAGATGCCCCAGGCACCAGCTCACCAGCCATCCGTTTCCTTCCAGATAGCCTTCCTGACGCTTCTTAGCCCCTAATACTTTCGCATAGGCCAGGGCCACGCTGGGTTTCTCCCCTAAAACCAAATACATCGGATACTCCTTTCCGGCTTTCGCCTGTATGAGAAAGGGCAGCCAATTCCCTGGCTGCCCCCTTCTGATACCTTTGCTTTCATCAACACTTATGCTTTATTATTTTCTTCCTCTGTGGAACCGTCCTCTTCCGGCTGATCTTCATTGACGTAAGTACCGCCGTCATAGAACTCCAAGTCCTCCCCGTCCTCCTGAGACTCCTCTTTCTTCGGCTTCACAACCTTAAAATAATAGCCGGCTCCAATCGCTCCCGCAGCCAGGACGCCAACTGCCAGGAGCGCCCCGGTATTCCTGCCGTCCTCCTCTTCCGGCTGTACCGGTTCTGATCCGGTTTCGCTCTCCGTCTCGCTTTCTGCCGGCGCTTCCGTCTCCGGGATCACCACCTGGGGCGCTTCTTCCGTCTTTGTCTCATCCAGAAACTCCGCCAGATCATTTTCATCCACCATGGAGAGCATATAGACATTTTCCGTATTGCTGGATCGGTCTAGCACTAAAAAGAACGTGTTTCCATTTTTTGTCTGTATCGTCAGAAATTCTTTCGTTCCATCCCCCGTCTTATCATCCAGCACTTCCCCGTTTCCCGGAATGGAAAAAGGCGTTTCCCCGCCCTGTGTTTCCTCCTGGGGCGTCCCTTCCGTCTGCCCCGCAGCCTCCTGCTCCGGGATCACTGTCCCTTCGTTTTCTGATACCGGTTCTGTGGCTGCCTCTGTCTGCTGTGGGTCTGGCACATAAGCAAAAGCTGTCGTGGCGGTGGAGGAAAAGATCCCTCCCGCCACCGCAAGCGCCATCACCCAGCGGTTAAATTTCTTCATGCTTCCTGTCCTCACTTTCCGGCGCTGTCTCCTGCGCCTTTTCTTCCATATCTTCTTCCGGCTCTGTGCCGTCTTTCACGTCTGTTTCTTCTGGCCCCTCTGCCATGATGGGAATAGAAACTGTCCCATCCTGAATCCCTTCCAGAAGCTCTAACATCTGGTGGCTGTCCAGCTTCATGGAGCGGATGGTTTTTATAATCTCCTCATTCTCAAGCTGTTCTGCCAGCAGTTTCAGTTCTTTTAAATGTTCCTGCCACTCGGCGATCTTCTTCTCCGTTTTCTGGATCTCATCCAAAACCCGGTGCAGCTTCCGGTTCATGCCTTACACCTTCCTTCTAAAAAATTTATCCATGGATGCGTCCAAAGGCCAGGAAATGCTCCTGCCAGTAGGACGATGCTATGCTGGTATACTGGATAGGGTTCCCACAGTGGATCATCATGTTATCGCCCACATAGATCCCCACATGGCTTGCCCCCGGCGTATCGTAAGTCCCCTGGAAAAAGACCAGGTCTCCCGGCTTTGCTTCCGATGGGGAAACCTGGGAACAGTATCCCATCAATCCGTCTGTAGTCTGCCTGCCGATATTCCAGCCATTGCCGCAGTTATTGATCACCCAGCTCACGAAGCCTGAACAATCGAAACTGGTAGACGGGGAACTGCCGCCCCACACATAGGGATACCCCAGATACTTTTCCGCCTCATGGATCATGTTGGCAAATTTCTGGTCGGTCAGGGCTTCTGCCGGAATCTCATAGCCAAAATCACCACCCCCGCCTGGAAGGGTTTCTGTATCGAACAGATAATCCCTGTTTCCATATGTGCCGTTATACAAGTCATACCGGCCTTCCTCATTCTCATCCATCAGCTCCCGCAGCACGGCGTCCAGCCCATGGTTGGTGAGTGTCACATCCAGACGGTTCACTTCCTGTGTGGTTGTCACTTCCACTTCCTGGCTTCCATTATCGTCCGCAATATAAGCTTCCCAGGTCTGGTGCCCGTGGGCAGATGCAGCGGCATGGTCGCTGTAATATACATCAAACTGTACCCCGTACCGGGCGAAAGCACCCGTATCCTCCACCACATACTCTACGCCATTCATAATGACTTTTGTTCCTATTGGCACAAAAGGATTAGAAGCATCCACGGCAATGGTATGGTTGGCTGTGGGATAGACACCACTTGCCGTAGGGCCGCCGGCCCATTGCCCGCAGCAGATAGAACAACTGCAGTAACCGCTGGTTACGACCTGCCCCAAGGATTCCCCCACCCGCACCATTTTTGTTTCTGTCACGGTTTCCCGTGTGCTTTCCGTGGCAATGCTGTACTGGCGCTGAAAAATTTCCTCCACTTCATCCTTTACCTGTTCATAGGTAAATTCCCCATATTTTGCAGAAAAGTAAGAAATCAGGTGATACGGGTTGTGAGAGATTTCATCAATCTGATAGCGGTACTCGTCATATCCGGGATAGCGGCTTTCCATGCTGTTGATCTGTTCGTTCAGCGCCGCCTCCAGCGCAGAATACGCATCCTCCACTGCATAAATATCCTCGTCCGTACTCCCATAAGTGGTACTGGCAATGGTAGAAGCTGCTCCACCCTGGATGGAAGCGCCGCAGCTTGCCATCAGGGAAGCGATCATCACAAAGAACAGCATGGCTGCCGCCGCAATGCCCAGGATGCCTTTACTCCTTGCAAACACAGAAGAAGCCACGCTCCTTGCTTTAGAAGCAATGGTCTGCGTGGCTTTTACTGTCCCTGCCGCTGTCTTTTCTCCTTTTTTCGCTGCCCGGTACGCTTTCTGATACTGGCGTTTCTGCCAGAACTTCTGCAGGATTCCCTTTTTGGCCTGCTCTGCGCTCTTTACCGCCTGCGCTGTTATCTCACCGCCTTCCTGTGCTGTCTCATACAGAAGGCTTCTTGTCCCCCTTTCAAGGGAACCGGCTTCCTGAAGGCGGACGTTTCTCTTATGGAGGCCACGGCTTGTCCGGTGCATGGCATAACGGAGGGCGCTTTCTGTCATCAGCTCTGCCCGGTGGACTCCTTCCACGGCAGTGTTTTCCTGCTCTGCTTCATGGGTTTTTCCATGGACGTAAACAGCGGCGGAACCTGCCGCCGCTGAAACTGCCTTCTTTGAAATCCCCATACCGGCCCCACGCACCATGCCGTTTCCTTCATCCCCAAAGGATAAACGCTTCGCCTTCTTCTGTTCTTTCTGGATCTGCTCCCGTTTGGTTTTCCCTTTGATCTCCTCCCGGAAGTCCTCCATAGCGGCGGCATCTTCCAGCTTTCCTCTTTCTTTTCTGGCATACGCCTGCACCAGTTTTTTCTTCCGCAGATGGGAAGTCTCCGAAGCTGATTCCAAAAAGGCAGAAGCGTCGGACGGGTGTCCACGGATATTTCCGGAACGGAAAGACTGCTCCCGGATACTGT
>DVOS01000026.1 GCA_018713435.1 Candidatus Merdiplasma excrementigallinarum | reverse complement strand
ATGTCGATAGGACAAGGTGAACACCGGATGTACCGGAAGCAATGAAATCTTTTTGCAACACCCTCGTATATTTTTTGCCTTCTTGACTCTGCGGATCGAAAAAACTATACTGAACAACAGATAAACAACGGGAAGGAGATTGTTCTATGGAAAGCCGCCGCATTGAAAAGATGATGATCCGGGGAGCGAAGGTCCACAACCTGAAACATATTGACGTGGATATTCCTTTAAATCAGATCGTGGGAATCGCAGGGGTATCCGGCTCCGGCAAGTCCTCCCTGGCTCTAGGAGTTCTGTACGCGGAAGGGTCCAGGCGATACCTGGACTCTCTGTCCACGTATACCAGAAGACGGATGACGCAGGCGGCCAAAGCCGCTGTTGACGAGGTGCTGTATGTGCCGGCGGCACTGGCTCTTCATCAGCGGCCGGCCATTCCCGGCATCCGCAGCACTTTCGGAACCGGCACTGAGCTGTTAAACAGCCTCCGGCTTATGTTTTCCCGGCTTGCCAGCCACCGCTGCCCGGAATGCGGCCATTATCTGGCTCCCACCCTGGCGGTGGCAGCCGGCGGCGAGCTGACCTGTCCCCGGTGCGGCGCCTCTTTTTACGCCCCTTCCGCAGAGGAACTGGCATTCAACAGCCAGGGAGCCTGTCCCTCCTGCGATGGTACCGGCATTGTCCGCACAGTGGACAGAGACGCTCTGGTGCCGGATGAATCCCTTACCATTGACGAAGGCGCTGTAGCTCCCTGGAATTCTCTCATGTGGTCCCTGATGACAGACGTATGCCGGGCCATGGGCGTGCGCACGGATGTGCCCTTCCGGGATCTGACAGAAAAGGAAAAGGATATTGTATACAACGGGCCGGCAGAGAAAAAACATATTTTCTACCACTCAAAAAATACCAATCAGGCGGGAGAACTGGATTTCACCTATTTTAACGCGGTATACACGGTGGAGAATGCCCTGGCAAAAGTAAAGGATGAAAAGGGAATGAAGCGGGTCGAAAAATTTCTGAAGCAGGAGGTTTGTCCCGTATGCGGCGGTTCCCGGCTATCAGAAGCTGCCAGGGCTCCCAGGCTGCAGGGCATCTCACTGGCAGAAGCCTGTCAGATGACACTGACGGAACTGGCGGACTGGGTGGAGAATGTGCCCGCCTCTCTTCCGGAAGAAATGGTCCCCATGGCAGAGAGCATCTACGAATCCTTCCGGGTGGCCGCCAGAAGGCTTCTGGATCTGGGATTAGGGTATCTGACTCTGGACCGGGCCTCCTCCACGCTCTCCACCGGAGAAAGACAGCGCATGCAGCTGGCCCGGGCCGTGCGAAACCGCACCACCGGGGTTCTCTATGTGCTGGATGAGCCCTCCATCGGTCTTCATCCCGCCAATATAGAGGGACTGGCCGGCGTCATGGACGATCTGGTTTCCGACGGAAACTCTGTGGTACTGGTGGACCACGACACCCAGATTCTGGCCAAATCCGACTGGATCATCGAGATGGGACCGGGTGCCGGCCAGGACGGAGGCCGCGTCATAGCCAGCGGGACGCCCGGAGAGCTGGGGGATAATCCGCTCTCCCAAATCGGCCCCTTTCTCTCCGGAAAGGCAGGCGTGCAAAAGCGCCCCCGTACAGCGGCCCCGGAACTCTTTGCCCTGGGAACCGTTCACCTTTCCACCGGCCCCATCCACACGGTAAAACCGCTGGAGACGGATATTCCGAAAGGCAGGCTGACCGCGGTCACCGGCGTCTCCGGATCCGGCAAGACTACCCTGATACTGGAAAGCCTGATCCCCGGCCTCGAGGCTTTCATCCGGGGAAACAGACTGCCGGACCATGTGCTCTCTCTCCAGGCCCCCGGAATTCGGCAGGTAAAGCTGATCGACGCTTCGCCGATCGGCATCAATATCCGCTCCACCGTGGCTACCTATGCCAACGTTCACGATGAACTGCGCAAAATTTTTGCCCGGACAGAGGACGCCAAAGGGGCAAACTGTAAAGCCGGGGATTTCTCCTACAATACAGGAAAGTTGCGCTGCCCGGTCTGCGACGGCACCGGCGTGATCAGTCTGGATGTGCAGTTTCTCCCGGATGTGCAGATTCCCTGCCCCGAGTGCCGGGGCTCCCGCTACAGCCGGGACGCGGAAAAAATCCGGTACCGGACGGGGGACGGCCGCTCCTTTTCTCTGCCCCAGCTGATGGATATGGATGTAACAAGAGCCCTGGACGCCTGCCGGGAACTGAAAAATGTCCGGCAGCGGCTTCAGATTCTCCAGGATCTGGGCCTGGGATACCTGACTCTGGGAGAGGAAACTCCCAGTCTGTCCGGCGGCGAGGCACAGAGGCTGAAGCTGGCAAGCGAGATGGGAAAATCCCAGTCGGATTCCCTGTTTGTCTTTGACGAGCCTACTATCGGCCTGCATCCCCTGGACGTGCAGACTCTGCTGGGGGTTTTTCAGACGCTTATTGAAAACGGTGCTACGGTGGTGGTGATCGAACATGACCTGGATGTGATACGGAATGCGGACTATATCATAGACATGGGTCCCGGAGGCGGCGCAGAAGGCGGCCGGATCGTGGCCGCCGGCACGCCGGATGAGATCCGGCGCAGCCCTCAAAGCCGCACCGGAGTTTACCTTTAAAGAATGCACATGCCGGCTCCAAAGGCGCCGGGCCCTACATGAGCGCTTATGCTGAAGGTGAGCGGATCGTACTGGAACCGTTCCCCGGGAAAGGCTTCCTGTACCATACTCTTCCACTCCTGTTCCTGGGCTTCGTCCGCAAAGCTGCCGGCCGCTCCCACCAGCACTTTCCTGCCGGCCGCGTGGCAGGCATCTACTTTCTCCCGGATTTCCCGGAGCATCCGCTTTTTGCAGCTCTTGGTTCCCCGCACCTTGGCGAAAGCGTCCAGACGCTCCCCCTGTATCAGAAGCAGGGGCTTGATATGCAGAAGTTCCCCCATGGCGGCCGCGGCCGGCGTAATGCGGCCTCCCCGCTTCAGGTATTCCAGAGTTTCCACCCCCACAAAGATAATGGCGTCCAGCGCCTTCTTTTCCAGCACTTCTTTTATTTCAGCCGCGCCTTTTCCCTGCTGTGCCAGGGCAAGCGCCTCCTCCACAGACTGGCGCAGCGTAACAGAGATCCGGTGGTTGTCCGCCACCTGTACTCTCCCGTCATATTTCCGGGCCAGCATCCTGGCCGACTGAAAGGAACCGCTCAGGCCGCTGGACATGGGAATATGCACAATCTCCTCATACCCTTCTTCAAACAGCTTTTCCCAGGTTTCCTTTATATCCTCCAGCGAGGGCTGGGAGCTGGATACATGCCGTCCCTCCTCCAGAAGCTGAAAAAATTCCCGGTGGGACAGGTCCCTTCCCTCATAGTAGGTTTTTTCATCCAGAATCACCGGCATGGGAATCACCCGAATCCCCATCTGTTTTGCTTCCTGTTCAAAAATCCCGCTGTTGCTGTCCGTAACGATTGCCGTCCTCATTTTTCCCTCCTGGTTTTTCTCTTTTAAGTGCTGACTGCTTAATTTTTAATTATACTAAATTTTTATCTGCTGCGCCACTTACAATGCCAAAAAGCTGTAAAAAAACTGCCGGCAGATAAACTCTGCCGGCAGAAAAATGTCTGTTTTTTCAGGACAGCTCCAGCTTTCCTGTGTAAAGCTGATAGTAGGTTCCCTTCAGCTTCAGCAGCTCGTCGTGGGTTCCTCTCTCAATAATCCGGCCGTGATCCAGCACCATGATGGCATCGCTGTTGCGGATGGTGGACAGTCTGTGGGCAATGACAAATACGGTTCTGCCTCTCATCAGGTTATCCATACCCTTCTGCACAATGCTCTCCGTTCTGGTATCGATGGAGGAGGTGGCCTCATCCAGGATCAACACAGGGGGATCGGCGATGGCCGCTCTGGCAATGGCCAGCAGCTGTCTCTGACCCTGGGACAGCTCCTCACCGTCTCCAGTCAGGTGGGTGTCGTATCCCTTTGGCAGCATCCGGATAAATCCGTCCGCCTGGGCCAGCTTCGCGGCTTTATACACTTCCTCGTCCGTGGCGTCCAGTTTCCCGTACCGGATATTCTCCATAATGGTTCCGGTAAACAGGTGGGTATCCTGCAGCACAATCCCCAGGGAACGCCTCAGATCCGCTTTCTTGATCTTATTGATATTGATGTCGTCATACCGGATCTTGCCGTCAGCCACATCGTAGAAACGGTTGATCAGGTTGGTGATGGTGGTCTTGCCGGCTCCCGTAGATCCCACAAAGGCCAGCTTTTGTCCCGGTTTGGCGTACAGCGTCAGGTCGTGGAGCACCATATGGTCCGGCGTATAGCCAAAGCTCATATCGTAGAACCGCACGTCGCCTTTAAGCTCCGTGTAGGTCACAGTGCCGTCCGCCTGATGGGGATGCTTCCAGGCCCACAGGCCGGTTCTCTCGGAACACTCCGTGATATTGCCCTGGGCATCTTTCTTTACGTTCACCAGGGTCACATATCCCTCATCCGTCTCCGGCTTCTCATCCAGCAGGCCAAAGATACGCTCGGCGCCGGCCAGAGCCATGATGATGGAGTTAAACTGCTGGGCCACCTGCAGGAAGGGCTGGGTAAAGCTCTTGGTAAACTGCAGGTAGGAAGCCATCACGCCCAGGGTGATATTGCCGATGCCGGCCACGGAGAGGAAGCCTCCCAGCACGGCGGTCAGCACAAACAGGGTATTTCCCAGGTTGCCCACGATGGGGCCCATAATGCTGGCGAAGGTGTGAGCCTTGGAAGCGCTCTCAAAGAGCTGTTCGTTCAGCTTGTCAAACTCTTCCTCGGAAATTTTTTCATGGTTGAATACCTTGACCACTCTCTGGCCGTTCATCCGCTCTTCCACGAAACCGGTCATATTGGCCAGGTCAAACTGCTGTCTGATGAAATACCGGCCGCTGTTTCCCGTCACCTTGCTGGAGATAAAGAACATAACGCCGATCATCAGCACCGCCAGGATAGTGAGCACGGGACTTAGCACCAGCATGGCGATAAAGGTCACCACAATGGTCAGAAAGGACATCAGCACCTGGGGAATAGACTGGTTGATCATCTGCCGCAGGGTATCCGTATCATTGGTATAAAGGCTCATGATGGAACCGTTGGTGTTCTGGTCAAAATACCGGATGGGCAGGGTCTGCATATGTTCAAACATCTCATCCCTGATACGCTTGAGCACGCCCTGTCCGATGGTTACCATCAGCCGGCTGTAAATAAAAGTGGCCAGCACGCCGCACAGGAAAATGGTTCCCAGCACGGTCAGAGCCATGTACAGTTCTCCGAAATTCGGATTCTGCTGTCCGATCAGGGGGATGATAAAATCATCCAGCAGGAAACGCAGGGACAGGGATACGGAGATAGACGCGATGGAACTGATCAGAATACAGAACAGCACCGCGATAAACTGCACCTTGTATGTGCTGGTCACGTATCTCAGCAGACGCTTTGCCGTCTTTATCGTGCCCTTACTTACTCTCTTCTGCTGACTCATTTCCCGTACCTCCTTTCACCTGTGATTCATATACTTCTCTGTAAATGGCATTAGTCTTAAGAAGCTCTTCCGATGTTCCGATGCCGTCAATCCGTCCGTTGTCCATCACGATAATCATATCCGCGTCCTCCACGGAGGAGACTCTCTGGGCAATGATGATTCGGGTGGTATCCGGGATCTCCTCCCGGAATGCCTGCCGGATCAGGGCGTCCGTCTTGGTATCCACCGCGCTGGTGGAGTCATCCAGGATCAGGATCTTTGGCTTCTTTAAAAGAGCCCTGGCAATACAGAGTCTCTGCTTCTGTCCGCCGGATACGTTGTTTCCGCCCTCCACGATCATGGTATCGTATTTCTGGGGGAACTCCTGAATAAAGCTGTCCGCCTGGGCCAGCTGACAGACTCTCTGTACTTCCTCATCGCTGGCGTTCTCATCGCCCCAGCGCACGTTTTCATAGATGCTGCCTGTAAACAGCACGTTCTTCTGCAGCACCATGGATACCTGATCCCGCAGGGACTTTAAGCTGTACTTTCTCACATCGATGCCGCCCACCTTCACGGAGCCTTCCGTCACGTCGTACAGTCTGGGGATCAGCTGTACCAGGGTGGACTTGGCGCTACCGGTTCCGCCGATGATACCCACCACCTGGCCGCTCTTAATGTGAAGGTTCACATCCTTCAGGGAGAGATTTCCGCCTTCGCCGGAATAGCTGAAGTTTACATGCTCAAAATCAATATCTCCGTTTGGCACCTCTGTCACGGCGTCTGCCGCGTCTTCCATCTCCGGCACCTCGTTCAGCACTTCGCTGATACGGTCCGTGGAAGCCTCCGCGATCATGATCTGCACGAACACAAAGGTTACCATCATCAGGGAGGACAGAATCTGAATGGCGTACACAATCACGCTGGTCAGTTCTCCTGTCTGCATGCTGCCGCCGATAATGCTCTTTCCGCCGATCAGCACCATGGCCAGAACCACACCGTAAACGGTAAACTGCATGATAGGCGCGTTCCAGGCCACGATTTTTTCCGCTTTCGTAAACAGATCAAACACGATAGTGGAGATTTTTCCAAACTTCTCGTTCTCATGCTCTTCCCGCACGTAAGCCTTTACCACCCTGGCCGCGTTTACATTTTCCTGCACCGTATTATTCAGCACATCGTATTCGTCAAACACCTGGACGAAGTGGGGATGGGCTTTCTTGGCCAGTATCAGCAGCACGCCTCCCAGCACCGGAACCGTGATCAGAAGCATGATCGCAATCGGAATGCTGATGGTCATGGTCATGATCAGGGAGAGCACAATCATAATAGGCGCTCTGGCCAGCAGACGGATGGTAAACATAAAAGCCATCTGCACGTTGGTAATATCCGTGGTCAGTCTGGTCACCAGACCGGAGGAAGAAAAGTGGTCGATATTTCCGAAGGAAAAATCCTGCACCTTATAAAAAATATCATGCCGCAGATTTTTGGCATAGCCTGCCGAGGCAATGGCGCCCAGCTGTCCGGATTTCACTCCGAAAAACAGCGCGATCAGGGCCAGCGCTACCAGCAGCAGTCCCATTTTAACCGTATAGGACAGATTTCCGCCTGCGATGCCCACATCAATAATATTGGCCATCAGAAGCGGAATCAGCACTTCCATAAACACCTCCAGAGCCACAAATACGGGAGTCAGAAACGTCTCCCGCTTGTACTCCCGGACGGAGCGAAGTAAGTTTCGATTCATGTTTCGTTTTCTCCTTTCCCTACTGTTTTTTCCCCACCGGACAGATTCGCAGACATCTGTTCCAGCACCTGCAGACAGATTTTAAGATCCGCCTCGGGTATCCCTCTGCGAAGCAGCGCTTCCATGTACTGGATATGAGCGATGATCTGCTCTTTAAGTTCCAGTGCTTTTTGGGTGGGCAGCAGCTTTTTCAGCCGTGCGTCCCACTCCACAGTCTCCCGGTAAATAAATCCGTTTTTCTCAAGAAGCTGGAGTATTCCCGTCGCGGAAGAGCGGCGGATCTGAAATGCCTTTTCAATATCTTTCTGATAGATATCCCCCAGGGGGGCCTGAAACAAAATATAATGCAGCACCAGGCGCTGCATATTTGTCAGCCCGCTCTCTTTCTCAGGGAAACAGCTCTGCCTCTTCATCTGGTGGGAGATCATGTTGATGAGTTTTCCCGCATCGTGGGCCATATCGCATTCACGCTGCGCTTCCATTTTCATCCCCTCTTCACTGATTAGTTCGGTAGCTAACGATAAATATGATACAGGGAATAAAAATGATTGTCAAGCATCAAAATGCACAAATTTTCGGTCAAAAAAAGCAGGTGTCTGCGCAATCTTCAGACACCTGTTTTTCCCTGTTTTTATGCCCTATGCAGGGAGGTCGGGAAGCCGGTATTTCCGGCTCATTTCACTGTAAACGGCCTTATAGCTTTCGTCCTCTTCGTTCTTTAATTCCTCCAGGTAGCCGTGGGTATCAAACCCTCCCCGGCTGCTCTGCAGAAGACAGACCGCGATGTTGGAGCAATGGTCCGCCACCCGCTCCAGGTTCGTGGATACATCCGCCAGGATGAAGCCCAGTTCAATGGTACATCTTCCCTGGCGAAGCCGCAGGATATGGCGCTGCTTTTCCTCCATATTGATCACGTCGATCACCTGCTCCAGAGGCTCCACCTGACGGGCCAGGTTCATATCCTCCCCTTCAAACGCGCCGAAAGCCAGTTCCATAATTTCCCGGACCGCGTCCGTGAAAATCCTCAGCTCTTTCCGGGCGTCGTCCGAAAAGGCCAGCTTCTTCTCCCGCATCTCCTGAGCGGCCTGAACCAGGTTCACCGCGTGGTCACTGATCCGCTCAAAATCTCCGATGCTGTGCAGAAGCAGGGACAGCATCCGGCTGTCCTTCCCGGAAAGATCCCGGCTGCTGAGTTTTACCAGATAGGTTCCCAGCATATCCTCATACCGGTCCACCTGATTTTCCAGTTCCATAATCTTTTCCGCCGTCTCTTCATCGTACCCGCCCATCAGGGAGATGGCTAAATCCATGGATTTCTTTGCCTGTCTGGCCATGGACGCGGCCACAACCCGGCTTTCTTCCATCGCCAGTCCCGGCTTATCCAGGAAACGCTCGTCCAGCCGGGATACCGCTTCCCCGGCAGGCTCCTCTTCCTTCTTTCTGTCCGGTATGGTGAGAATCGCCAGCTTCTCCAGAACGCCGGCAAAGGGAAACAGCACCAGCGTAGCCGCCACGTTAAACAGGCTGTGCACCACCGCAATGCCTGCGGGGGAGGCGGCGTCCGTCAGAAAGTCAAACTGTACAAATGTATTGACGGAATAAAAGACGATCATAAACAGAACGGTTCCGATCACATTAAAATACAGGTGCACAGCCGCCGCCCGCTTGGCGTTCTTGCTGGCTCCGATACTGGAAAGAATAGCCGTAATGCAGGTACCGATATTCTGTCCCATGATAATGGGAATAGCCGTTCCGAAGGTAACCGCCCCGGTGGTGCACAGCGCCTGCAGAATTCCCACCGAAGCGGAAGAACTCTGAATCACGGCAGTCAGCACCGTACCGGCCAGCATTCCCAGGATGGGATTGGAAAACATGGTAAATATCCTGGTAAAGCCCTCCATCTGGGCCAGCGGCTCCACTGCCCCGCTCATGGTCTCCATTCCGAACATCAGAACGGCAAACCCGATCAGGATAGTTCCCACATCCTTCTTTTTCTCTTTTTTGGAGAACATAAGAAAAACAATGCCGATCACTGCCAGTATGGGGGAGAAGGAGGAAGGTTTGAGCATCTGCAGCAGGAGGCTGGACCCTTCAATCCCCGTCAGGCTTAACAGCCAGGAGGTAACGGTGGTGCCGATGTTGGCCCCCATGATAACCCCCACAGCCTGGGACAGCTGCATAATGCCGGAGTTTACAAATCCTACCACCATCACCGTGGTGGCGGAGGAGGACTGGATCACCGCCGTGACCACCAGTCCCAGCAGCACGCCCATTAATCGTCTGGAGGTCAGCTTCTCCAGAAGCCGTTCCATGCGGCCCCCGGACAGCCTTGACAGTCCGTCTCCCATGGCGCTCATTCCATACAGGAACAGGGCAAGTCCGCCCAGCATGGTCAAAAAATCAAACACATCCATCTTCTTTCCTCTTTTCTGTCCTTTTTCTCATCGTCTCTGTCTGTAGTTTCTGCATTTTCCGCTTCCCGTATCCCACACAGGGAAGTTTACACACTTATTACAATAACACAGTTTTGTAAATTTCAGGTAAGGTATTTTGTAAAATTTGTGTAAAGTCCATTTTTGAAAAAATAAAACAGTGGCTTACTATTTACTTTTCGGGGAAAGAGCCGGGCCTTACTGTACCTTGTGCCTTGCCACCGTGCTGCGGGGACAAACGGCAGCCTCACCGGATATGCAGACGGCATAGAGAAAAAAGCGGAACTGTTGCGGTTAGAAAGCGTGAATATGAAACAGTTTTCTATCCCCGGGAAAGGGGCAGCATTATGAAACCGGCAAAAACAGCAAAGGCGGGCAGTCAAGGCGCGGCAATAAGGAGTGCAGTATCCGGATAAGCCGCCGCCATATATTACGCCACATGTGCTCCGCCTGAAAATGACTAATGCAGGTAAATATGTGCCGTGAGTAAATGCTCATGTACGGTAAGGAAGCAAGCAACCGAAAACAAGAGATAGACCGCCAGCACTACACTATTCCGAACCAAAGACCAAAAGATAAGCATTGTGGGAAAATCTAAACTTTTGGATTTTCCTACAATGCC
>DVOS01000025.1 GCA_018713435.1 Candidatus Merdiplasma excrementigallinarum | reverse complement strand
AATCTTTATAACCGCCAGATAACACAGTTTTTATAAAGTCTCCAGAGCCCTTCAAACAGTCATTAAATTTTATACTCTATTAACCTCAAATTCTAACTCGCAGTCCCACCAAATTGTCTGTATCAATTCCTACTAAATACCAGTTTCCTTTGAAGTTCATCTCAATCCTTGATGGCTGCCATTTTCCTTTCAGGTAAACCTCCATACGCTCACCGCAATGCAAACCGCCATAATAATCTTCTACGTCAAAACGCACATCCATGCGCTCACTGTCGGGATCAAACATCAGAACACCTTCTCTCATACTTCAAACCGTCCTTTCATTCCATATTGCCTTAATTTTTCCCATCTTTTTCCAGATTATTCTTAATAAAGAAGAGCATCAAATGGCATGATAATTCCATCTGATGCCCTATGGTCTGTGCTGCAGCATTGCTTATTCGTTTGAGCTCTGAACTACTTAAACTTGCTTAACTCCCTCCTTCCGTTACAATATGTATATCTGCGCAGATATTCTTCCCGGTCGTGGTCAATGAATCGGGTAAGCACCAGAAACGCCCGTATTTAAAGGCTTTTTCCGTGTTGTCCTTATTATATCTCACTCACATCCCCTGCACAATCCCTCCTGTCAGTTCCAGCAGCGCAGGGTCCGTTACCCGGATCACCATCCCCTTGTTCACTTCCTTTTTGTTCAGGTCAATGCTCTCAATCTCGATCTCATATTCCTTCACGGTTCCGTCCGCGCAGCTTAAAATCACTGCCGGGCCCGGCTCCACTTCCTGCTTGTAGGCGACCTCATACAGCTCCCCGGCGGTCATCTCCTCTGTATGTTCTGTTTTCCCGTAAATGCCGGTGCTTTTGTTTTCCGCAATGTCTCCCAGAATGGAGCTGTCCCTGTAATGGATGATCCCTGCCAGTTCTCCCGGTTTGCCGCTCTCTCCCTTCGTGACGGACACCACGTCCGCCTCATACAGTCTGCCCTGTCCCAAAGAAAGCAGGGTGCTGGTGTCCACATCGCTGATGCCGTGTCCCAGGGCGCCGAAATTTCCCTCCTCGTCCACATAGGTGAGGGTTCCCACTCCCTGGGCGTCGCTGCGCACCCAGATTCCCGCCTTGTAGGACAGATCGCTGGCCTGTACGGGCAGTACCGGCACTTCCACCAGACTTCCATTGCGCACCACCTCCAGGCTCAGTTCCTGTCCCTGTGAGTCATTGATGCACTCCACCAGCTCTTCTTTATCTTCCAGCGGACGGCCGTTTGCCGCCACAATGTAATCTCCCGTCTGTACCATATGTTCTGCCGGTTCATGAATCTGCCCGTCCGCTCCCTCCACTTCCCCGGTGCCGATTACCAGAATCCCGTCTGTCTTCAGATAGATTCCCACCGGGGAACCGCCGGCATACACAGATTTTCGCTCTGTGCTCTCCACCTCCACTGTCTTCAGCGGAAGAATCCCCAGAAGGGAACATCGGATCTGCTCCGCCGCCGAAGAAGATCCGCTGCCGCTTATATGCAGCTGCTCTCTCGGAATATCCGAGGTTCCCCGGCTTCCCGCCTCCACCGCTTCTTCCTGTATCAGTGCGCCCAGGCTGGTGCGGAAAATCACCGGCGTCTCCTCTCCCTCCTCCACCAGAATGGAATCCGGCACCTGATCCCGCAGATACAGGTAGCCGCAGACTGCCAGCGCCGTCAATGATGCCAGCAGCAGCCCCAGGACCAGCCGTCTGTACTTCTGAAGTTCCGTCACATCACCACATCCTTTCACCAGGCTTTTTCCCATTGCAAAATAAAAAACCACAGAGACACAGGGAGCTTCATCCCCCGCGCTCTATGGTTTAGTATGTGATGATTTGCGCAATCCACTCTAGTATTTTTTTGTTCTTTCTGCCATATCTTTCATCTCGCCGGCGTTTAGCCGCACCGCGTCCGTAATCTCCACGCCGCCCAGGATCCTGGCCAGTTCCTCCACCTGCTCCTGCCGGTTCAGCCTGCGCACGCCCGTGATGGTACGGCCTTTTTCCACTCTTTTTTCAATGGCAAGATGCCAATCCGCCATAGCCGCGATCTGGGCCAGATGGGTAATGCAGATCACCTGTCTGGTTCCTGCGATCACCGCCATCTTTTCGGAAACTTTCTGGGCGGTCCGGCCGCTGATGCCTGTGTCGATCTCGTCAAAAATCAGGGTCTCTATCTCATCCTTTCCCGCCATCACCGCCTTGATCGCCAGCATGATTCTGGAAAGCTCACCGCCGGAGGCCACCTCCTGAAGAGGCCGCAGCGGCATACCGGGATTCATGGAAATCATAAAACACACTTCATCCATTCCCAGAGGCCCCGGCTCTTCCAGCTTCTGAAAATCCAGTTCAAACTGCACATCCGGAAAATTCAGGTCCTGCAGGGAACTGCGGATTGTCTCAGCCAGAATTTTGCCATGTTTCTTTCTGACGGCGGAAATCTCTTCCGCCACCCGGCAAAGCCGCTCTTTCAGCTGCTGTTTCTTTTGCCGGAGGGTTTCCAGATAATTCTCATAATCGGTCAGTCGGTTTAGCTTCTCCTGTTTCTCTTCCAGATATGCAAAAATATCCTGGATATTTTTTCCATATTTTGCTTTCAGATGATTAATCAGATCCAGCCTCTGTCCGATTCGATAAAATTCCTCCTCATCCCAGGTAAAATTCTCCCCGCAGGATGCCAGGCCCCGGTCCAGATCTCCCAGCAGATCCTCGACCTGCATCAGTTCTCCCTGAAGATCCTCCAGTTCTTTTCCGTATCCGGCTACGCTGCCAAGAGCCCGGGCCGCCCGGCCCGCCAGTTCCCAGGCGCCTCCCTCTGCTCCCACAAACTGTCTGGCCTCAGAGAGAGCCTCCATAATCTTCTGGCTGTTGGCCATCCGGGAATAGGCTTCCTCCAGTTCCTGGTCCTCTCCAGGGCGAAGAGACGCGTCTTCAATCTCCTGAATCTCAAAATGCAGGAAGTCAATCTGCTTAGCCCGGTCCGCATCCTCCGCCAGAGCCTCCTCCAGCTCCCGGCAGACGCTCCGGTATTCCTCCCAGTTCTTCTGGCAGACCGCCTTTTTATCCCCCAGATCCTCTCTGGCGAACTCATCCAGAATCCGGAGATGGTTTTTCGGATAGAGAAGGGACTGGTGCTGGTGCTGTCCGTGAATATCAATCAGACCGGCGGCCAGCTCCCGGATCAGGGACTGATTGACCGTCTCCCCGTTGATCCGGCTGATGCTCCTGCCGTTCTGGTATTTCCGGGAGATGACCACCTGGCCCTCCTCCACGGGAATATCCATCTTTTCCAGCCGTTCCAGTGTCTCCCGGTTTTCTGTGACGAAGACCAGTTCCACCAGAGCGTAGTCCGCCCCCTCTGGCACATAATCCTTAAAGCTGCCGGCGCCCAGCGCCACATTCAAGGAGCCGATCAGAATCGATTTGCCCGCTCCCGTCTCGCCCGTCATAATATTCAGTCCGGGGCCGAAGGCAACCTCCTGCTCCTCAATCAGCGCCATATTTTTTACATGCAAACTTACTAACATATCGTTTTCCAGTCTCTCTCCCGGATTTTACTGCTGTTTTCCCACAATCCTGCGGATTTTCTCCATAACCTGCACTGTATCGTCCGCGCTGTGGAGGGCGCACATGATGGTGTCGTCACCGGCAATACAGCCTGCCACCTCAGACCAGTGCATGGCGTCCAGGGCCGCAGCCACCGCCATGGCCATGCCGGATACGGTTTTTACCACCAGGATATTCTGGGCCATATCCATGGACACAAACCCTTCTCTGAGCACCCGCAGGTATTTCTCATTCATTCCCACCCCGCCGGTCTGCATCACCGCGTATTTCTGCCTGCCGCCGTTTACGGCGATTTTGGTCAGCTTCAGCTCCCTGATATCCCGGGAGATGGTGGCCTGGGTCACCTGAAAGCCCTCCCGGTTCAGGTGCTCTGCCAGTTCTTCCTGGGTTTCAATGTCGTATCTGTTAATCAAGTCGATTATTTTTGCCTGTCTGCCTACTTTCATATCCGCCTCCATACACCGACCCTCCGGTCTGTTTTTTGGTTCCGTCAGTTCATTTTCTTGCGCAGGATCTCCACAAAACTGCGGTTGTTGATCTTGATCAGATGCGCCTTCTTTTCCGTTTTCATAACCTTAACGCTGTTTCCCACATTCAGTTTTACCGAGGTGTCCCCGTCAAATGTCACCTCCGCCCCCTCATGGTCCGGCACGTGGGCTCCCCCCAGTTCCACCGTAATCACCACGTCATCCGGCAGCACAATGGCCCTGGAATTCAGAGTGTGGGGAGCGATGGCCGTCAGCAGCATCAGGGAAGCGTTTGGCGCCACAATGGGACCGCCCGCAGACAGGCTGTAGCCTGTGGAACCGGTGGGCGTGGAGATAATAATTCCATCCGCCCGGTAGGAACAGAGAAATGCGTCGTTTACGTAGATATTAAAATCAATTCCCCGCAGACGCCCCCTTCTGCCGATCACAATATCATTTAGGGCCATATCCTCCATCAGTTTCTTATGGTGATGGTAGGCGCAGCCTGTGATCATCATCCGGTCCTCAATGGTGTACTCTCCCGCCATAAGCTTATCCAGGGCAAACCGGATATTCTGCCGTTCGATCTCCGCCAGATATCCCAGGGTGCCCATGTTGATGCCAAGAAGGGGAAGCCCCGTATCCACCAGGTCCCTGGAGGCCTGCAGAAGGGTTCCGTCTCCGCCCAGCACCAGCACGCACTCCACCTCCGGCGGGATCCGGGACGCGTCTGTATATTTGAACTGTCTGCCGTTTGAATGACCGGCGTCATCCTGAACATAGCATACTCTCCCTTTTTCTTCCAGATAATTTTTTATTAAATTTGTGGTAGTCAGATCCGGGTCCTTCAGCTGATTCGCAATCACAAAAAAATGATCCATCTTTCCGCCTTTCCGTCAGTCCAGAGCTTTGTGCGCCTGCTTTACAGTCTCCTCGGGAGAAATGTCCGCCGGCGCCTCTTCTGTATTCCATCCTTTTTCCATCCAGAGCAGATACTCAATATTTCCCTCCGGTCCCTTTACCGGGGAAAAATCCAGGCCCCGGACTGTCAGCTGCAGGGAGCGGGCAAAGTCCATCACCTTTTCTATCACTTCCCGGTGCACAGCCGGATCCCGGACTACCCCTTTTTTCCCCACCTTTTCTCTTCCCGCCTCAAACTGAGGCTTAATCAGGCTCACAATCTGGCCCTGCTCCTCCATCAGCTCCCGCACCGGTCCCAGCACCTTGGTCAGGGAAATAAAAGAGACGTCGATGGAGACAAAAGATGGCTTTTCCTGAAGCTGTTCCGGCGTCAGGTACCGGATATTGGTTTTCTCCATGCACACCACCCGGGGATCATTGCGAAGCCCCCAGTCCAGCTGCCCGTGCCCCACATCTACAGAGTAAACCTTCCTGGCCCCGTTCTGCAGCATACAGTCTGTAAAGCCTCCGGTGGACGCTCCCACATCCATGCAGACTTTTTCTTTCAGCTCCAGGGGAAATACCTGCATGGCCTTCTCCAGCTTCAGTCCTCCCCGGCTTACATAGGGAAGGGTATTTCCCCGTATCTCAATAACCGCCTCCTGCCGGAACATGGTGCCGGCCTTATCCTCCTTCTGGCCGTCCACATATACCTGCCCGGCCATAATCAGAGCCTTTGCCTTCTCCCTTGATCCGGCCAGCCCCCTGGCAGTCAGCAGTACATCCAGTCTTTCTTTCATGCTCCATCCGTTCCTTCCTGTCTCATTCCTACATAGGCCGCCAGAATCCTTTTTACAATGGAATCTGCGTCCACGCAGGTTTCTTTTTTAAGCACTTCCACGTTTCCATGCTCGATATAATCGTCCGGAAGAGCCACATTGATAACCGGAACTTTCGCCTGAATATCACTCAGGTACTCCAGAACTCTGTCTCCAAATCCGCCGCTTCTGACGTTTTCTTCCATCGTCACCAGCAGGTCATGCTCCCTTGCCGCCCTCCGGATCAGTTCCTCATCCAGAGGCTTTACAAATCTGGCGTTGATGAGAGAACAGCTGTATCCCAGATCCCTGAGCCTGGCTCTTACCTCCAGGGCCGTCTTTACCATGCTCCCCACTGCCAGCAGGGCAATTCCGCATTCGTCATAGAGGACTTCCCCTTTTCCCGCCGTAATGGGAGCTCGAAAGTCCGCCAGGCCGTCAAAGGCTTCTCCTCTGGGATAGCGGATCGCCACAGGCCCCTCCTGGCGGATGGCAAACTTCAGCATATCCGAAAGCTCCCATTTATTTTTGGGCGCCATCACGCACATATTGGGAATGGAGGACAGATAGGACAGGTCAAAAATCCCCTGATGGGTTTCCCCGTCGCTTCCCACCAGCCCCGCCCGGTCCACCGCGAAAATCACGTGAAGATTCTGGATGCAGACATCATGGATGATCTGATCATATGCCCGCTGCAGGAAGGAAGAGTAGACCGCCACCACCGGAATCATCCCCGCTACCGCCATGCCTGCCGCAAAGGTTACCGCATGTTCCTCCGCAATCCCCACGTCAAAAAACCGGTCCGGATACATATTCCGAAACCGCTTCAGCCCGGTGCCGTCCGGCATGGCTGCCGTAATGGCCGCCATCCTCGGCTCCCTGGCCCCCATCTTGCACATCACCGTGGAAAATACATCTGTGTAATTGGCCTTTCGCTTTTTTACCCTGGGAAGGCCCGTTTCAATATCAAAGGGTTCCGCGCCGTGAAATCTGGCCGGATGCTTCTCTGCCGGAAGATACCCCTTTCCTTTCTTGGTCTTGACATGGATCACCACCGCCCCGTTTACCCGGCGGGCTTCCTGAAACACCCGCACCATCTGGGCAATATTGTGGCCGTCCAGAGGGCCCAGATATTTAACGCCCAGATCCTCAAAAAACATACCGGGGATAATCAGCTGCTTGATCCCATTCTTGGTCATCCGGATTCGCTCCACCATCCGGCTGCCGTACACCGGAATTCGGTTCAGGGACTTTTCCAGGCCGGCCTTCAGCCCCGTATAGGCGTCGGCCGTGCGAAGATTGCTCAGATACGTGGAGAGACCTCCCACGTTTTCCGAAATGGACATTTCATTGTCGTTGAGAATAATAATAAAATTGGTTTTCATCTGGGCCGCGTTGTTTAAGGCCTCATAGGCCATGCCGCCGGTAAGGGCCCCGTCCCCGATAATGGAAATCACCGCGTACTTTTCCCCCAGAAGATCCCTGGCCCGGGCGTATCCCAGCCCCGCCGAGATAGAAGTAGAGCTGTGTCCCGTATCAAAGGCATCGCAGCTGCTCTCCTTGCGTTTCGGAAAGCCGCTCATGCCCCCGTACTTGCGCAGTTCGTCAAACCCATCCCTTCTGCCGGTGAGAATTTTGTGGGTGTAGGACTGGTGCCCCACGTCCCAGATCATCTTATCCTCCGGCAGCTGAAAAGCCAGATGAAGGGCCATGGTCAGCTCCACCACCCCCAGGTTGGACGCCAGATGGCCGCCGGTCACACTGATCTTTTCTATGAGGAACTGCCGTATCTCCTCCGCCAGCAGGGGAAGCTCATCCTTCTCTATTTTTTTAATATCGTTGCTCTGATTTATCTTCTCCAGTACCATGCCGTTACCTTCTGTCCTTTAGTTTTCCCGGTGGATCAGCCAGGTCACCAGACTGCGCAGAAATTCGTCCTGACAGGAGAGACGGCCAAGCCCCTCCAGCGCTTTTTCTGAAATTTCTTCCACATCCTCTCTGGCCTGCTCCAGTCCTTTTATGGTCACATAGGTTGTCTTATGGTTCTTCTCATCGCTCTTTGCCGGTTTCCCCAGCATCTGAAGCGTTCCCGTCACGTCCAGAATATCGTCCTGTATCTGAAAGGCCAGTCCGATGTTTGTTCCGATCTCCTCCAGAAGCGCCAGATCCTCCCGGGGCGCTCCCGACAGCTTTGCTCCCACCATCAGGGAGGCTTCAATGAGAGCGCCCGTCTTCAGCCGGTAGATGAAATCCAGCTGCTCTCTGGAAATTTTCTTTCCTTCCAGTTCCACATCCACGGACTGTCCGCCGATCATGCCGTAAATGCCGGTCTTTCTGGTAAGAATGGAAAAAGCTTCACCCAGCCCCGGATGGTCCGGCTCCATCTCAAAAGCCCGGGAAGCAGTTTCATAGGCATAATTCAGCAGCCCGTCTCCTGCCAGGATCCCCATGGCCTCCCCGTATACCACATGGGTGGTCTTGCGTCCCCTCCGGTACTCGTCGTTATCCATGGCCGGCAGATCATCGTGGATCAGGGAATGGGTATGGATCATTTCAATGGCCGCCATAAACGGCTCGATCACCCGGCTTTTCCCTCCATACATTTCGTAGGTTTTCAGCATCATAAGAGGCCTGAGCCGTTTTCCCCCGGAGAGCATACTGTAATTCATGGCCTCCAGCAGGGTTTTCTGAAACCCTTCCTCCGGCGGCAGATACCTGCGGAGTATGGTTTTTACCCGCGCCACATTTTCCTTTAATTCCGCCTCAAAATTCATCCAGCTCACCCTCCTCGTCTGTTTTCAGCACTTTTTTCTCTGCCAGATCAATCTTCTCGCCGCATTTTTTCAGGAGCTTCATTCCCTCCTGATAAATCTGAATGGACTCCTCCAGCGACGTCTCTCTCTCTTCCAGCCGTCCGATCATGGCCTCCAGCCGGTCAAAGGATTCCTCCAGCGTCAGTTCCCTTTTCGTTTCAGTCTGTTTCTTTTCCATATGGTTTCCCTCCGCTCTCATGAATCACTCTGTGTCCCGGATTTTTCCATCCGGCTGCCGCCGGGGAGCACTTCCCGGACTTGCGCCTTAATCTGTCCGTCAGACATAAAAAGGGTGATGCCGTCTCCCTGGCGTACCTGGGAGACCCGGCTTATCTTTCCGCCCTTCTCGTCTGTGACAAAGGCATATCCCTGGGACATCTTCTCCAGAGGAGACAGCCCCTTAAATCTCTCAATGAAAAAAAGGAGACGGTTTTTTTCCTCCTGAAGCCTTGCCTGTATCAGCCGGCGCAGCGCATCTTCCTCCTTATCCAGGGTAAGCCGCATCTCCCGCAGGCGGCTTTGAGGGCTTCCCAGCTTAAGTCTTGCCTCATACTGTTTCAGCCGCTCTCTGGCCTGCTCCGTTTTCTGGCCCGCCAGCCGTCTGATCTGTCTTTTATATTCCGCCAGCATCCTCACGGTCTGCTCCATATCCGGAACCGCCAGTTCCGCTCCCGCGGAAGGAGTAGGCGCCCTCATGTCCGCCGCGAAATCCGCGATGGTGGTGTCCGTCTCATGTCCCACTGCGGAGATGACGGGCGTGCGGCATTCAAAAATAGCCCTGGCGACCTCTTCTTCATTAAAGGCCCACAGATCCTCGATGGAACCGCCGCCCCGCCCCACAATGATCACATCCGGCCCCAGACGGTCCAGAACCCGGATGCCTCTGGCTACGCTGCCGGCTGCTCCCTCGCCCTGCACTCTGGCAGGATAAAGGATGATCCGGATGCCCGGATGGCGGCGCTTCGCCACGTTTATAATATCCCGCACCGCGGCTCCCTCCGGGGCTGTCACCACCCCCAGGGTATTCACATAGCGGGGAATGGACTGCTTGTATTCCGGGGCAAACATCCCCATCTCCTCCAGCTCCCGCTTCAGCGCCTCAAACCGCTCATAGAGAGCTCCCAGCCCGTCCCGCTGTACCTGGGAAACGTAGAGCTGATAGGTGCCGTCTCTCTCGTAGACCCCCACGCTTCCGGCCGCCACCACCCGCTGCCCGTTTTCCAGGCGAAACGAGAGGTTTTTTCTGGAGCCGGCAAACATCACGCAGGAGATGGCTCCCGTCTCATCTTTCAGGGAAAAATAGATATGTCCGGAGCCGTGGTATTTGCAGTTGGAGATCTCTCCCTTTACAGAAACCCGGTTCAGAAGGAAATCCTGGGAAAACATCATCTTAATATAGGAGTTGATCTGTCCCACCGTATAGACGCTGCCCATACTGTCCCTCCTTTTTGCCTGTTCAGATCAGCTTTGCCAGGATTCCGTTGATAAAGGAGGGGGATCCGTCGCTGCCGAATTTTTTGGCCAGTTCCACCGCCTCATTAATCGCCACGCTCACCGGTATCTCATCGTCACAGCGCATCTCATAGACAGCCAGGCGCAGGATAGCCAGATCCGCCTTGGCCATGCGTCCCGTTCTCCAGCCCTTCGCCACCTGATTGATACTCTCATCAATCTGCGGTATCCTGGCGGCAATCCGGCCGGCCTTATCCCGGATGTATTCCCGGTCTTCCGGCGCCACGAAAGAAGGAGGGTTTGCCAGGTCATCGTCCAGCGCCTGCTCAAAATACAGGTCCATCTGTTCCTCCTTTTCGGATTCGCCGTAGAAATCCAGGTCGAACAGGATCTTAAAAATGTGCTCTCTGAGTTCTCTTCTGCTCATAGTCTCTCCTTTAAAACAGGCTGCCACAAAATTTCCCAAACGGCTCTTCCATCCAGGAAACCGTTTTCCATTTTGCAGCAGCCCTTATCATTTCGCGCCATTATAAAGCAGGACCGGCGTTTCTGCCTTCGCCTGCCTATTTATCCATCACCACGCTGGCGATCTTGATGTTTACTTCCGATACAGTCAGTCCGGTCATCGTCTCAATAGCCGTCTTTACCTTGTCCTGAATCTCAGAGCAGGTGTCCGGCACGTTGTAGCCGTAGTTCATATTGATGTTCATGGCCACCTTCACTTCGCCGTCCTGTACCAGGATCTTCACGCCTTTGGACAGGCTCTTTACTCCCAGCTTCTCAATCAGGTCCCGGGTCACGTTTCCGGCCATGGACGCCACGCCCTTTACCTCCGACGCGGCCAGCCCGGCAATGATCGCCACCACCTCGTCGGCAATCTTTACTTCCCCGTAGCTTCCCTCTGTCTCAATCGTGCTGGTATGCGTTGTCTCATGATTTACATTTGCCATATCTGTTCCTCCTGTGTCCGGTCTCTATTTTCAAACGGACTTTCGTCCTGCTGTACTCGTCAGACCATGTTCCGTCAGATGAAATGTCTCTTCTTTAGATTATAACAAATATTCAGCCTTTTGCAAGTATATATTACCTTCCGAACTCGCTCAGCTGCAGGCCCGGATTCCGGTCCAGCACCATTCCCACGGACCAGCTGTTGACAAACAGCAGCAGGGGCCGGCCCTTCAGATCCTTGATCTTTTTCATGTCGGATGTTCCCACCAGCCTGTCCAGATCCAGATCCGTATTCTCAATCCAGCGGATGTGCTCATAGGGAAGCATGTCCAGACGGATATCCACGTTGTATTCATTCTCCAGCCGGTATTTCAGCACGTCGAACTGGAGCACGCCTACCACGCCCACAATGATCTCCTCCATGCCCGTATTAAACTCCTGGAAAATCTGGATGGCTCCCTCCTGGGCGATCTGGTTGATGCCCTTCACAAACTGTTTCCTCTTCATGGTATCCAGCTGGGTTACCCTGGCAAAATGCTCCGGCGCGAAGGTGGGGATCCCCTCAAAGGCAAATTTCTTTCCGGGAGCGCACACGGTATCTCCGATGGAAAAAATGCCGGGATCGAACACGCCGATAATATCCCCCGCATAGGCCTCGCTCACCACATGCCGCTCCTGGGCCATCATCTGCTGGGGCTGGGACAGCCGCAGCTTCCGGCCGCCCTGCACGTGGTAAACCTCCCGGTCCGCCTCAAATTTTCCGGAGCAGATGCGCATGAAGGCGATGCGGTCCCGGTGATTCTTGTTCATATTGGCCTGGATTTTGAAAACAAACGCGGAGAAATCCTCCTCCACCGGATCCACAACGCCGCAGTCGGCAGTCCGGGCCAGGGGCGATGTGGTCATAGCCAGAAAATGCTTCAGGAAAATCTCCACTCCGAAGTTGGTCAGGGCGGATCCGAAAAACACAGGGGAAAGTTCTCCTTTGTCAACCAGCTCCTGGTTAAACTCCGCGCTGGCTCCGTCCAGCAGTTCGATCTCCTCCGTCAGTTTGTCCATGGCGTCCTGCCCGATAAAGTCCAGCAGCTGCGGGGAATCCAGATCGTATTCTGTGGCAACGCCTTCTTTTGTTCCCTTTTCCGTATCGGTAAACGTTACAACTTTTCGGCTGTCCCTGTCGTAAACGCCCCGGAAATTTTTTCCGGAACCGATGGGCCAGTTGATGGGACAGGTGGCAATTCCCAGTTCCTTTTCAATATCATCCAGCAGTTCGAATGTATCGTTGGCATCCCGGTCCAGCTTATTGATGAAAGTAAAAATCGGGATATGCCGCATCACACAGACCTTAAACAGCTTTCGGGTCTGGGCCTCCACGCCCTTGGAAGCGTCGATCACCATTACCGCGGAATCCGCCGCCATCAGCGTCCGGTAGGTATCCTCCGAGAAATCCTGGTGTCCCGGCGTATCCAGAATGTTGATGCAGTATCCGTCATAGTTAAACTGAAGGACCGAGGAGGTGACGGAGATACCTCTCTCCTTCTCAATTTCCATCCAGTCCGACACTGCGTGGCGGGCTGTGGCCTTTCCTTTTACGGAGCCGGCCAGGTTGATGGCGCCTCCGTAAAGCAGAAATTTTTCTGTCAGGGTGGTTTTTCCCGCGTCGGGGTGGGATATAATGGCAAAGGTACGTCTCTTTTTAATCTCAGCCGCAATGTTGCTCACGTAAAATTCCTCCAAAACTCTCTCTATCTGAAAAAATTACCATCTGCCATTTTAGCAAGGTTGAAAGGACCTGTCAACCGCTCCGCCAAAACAGTTTCGCCGCAGGAAGAGGGACTCCTGCGGCGGTGAACAGACCGGGACAAACATCCGAGTCCGGAGGGCCGGACTGCTGTCCTTCTCTCATCCCTCCGGCGTTCTGGGCGTAATGATAATATTTTCCCCGGTGATATCCGTTTTCCGTTTCACAATGTCTTCAATCTGTGCCCGCTGGACATCGTCCAGTTCTTCCATGTTCACCACCACATCCACCGTGCCATCTGTGATGCTCACCACCGAATCCGTATATCCCTTGGCGTCCAGCAGCAGCTCCGCCGCCGCTTCCCGTTCCGCCAGCTCCGTGATGGAAGTCATGTCTGCCGCGGCGGCCTGTCTCTGCTCCTCCGCCACATTATCGTTGTTGATTACTTCCAGCAGCGTTTCCTTGTTTTTGGCCCGGATCTGTTCCCGGTTCAGCTTCGCCTGGGCGATCAGGGAATCACCGGCGGATGTACTGGCCAGGACGGCGGTTCCCGGCGTATCCTCCACCCCGGTATTTTCCTCCACCACGTCGCTGGCCGCTGCTTCCTGGCTGATCTCGCCGTCCAGGGTAATATCCTCCGCGTCAAGCACCGTATCCGTCAGAACCGTCCCCTCGTTCTC
>DVOS01000024.1 GCA_018713435.1 Candidatus Merdiplasma excrementigallinarum | reverse complement strand
CTGGAACTGATGGAACGCTCCGGCGTGATCTGTACACCGGGAAGCAGTTTCGGCAGCCTGGGAGAGGGATACGTGAGAATGGCGCTGGTGCTGCCCCCTGAGAAACTGTGGGAGGCGGTAGAAAGCATCCGCGAGAGCGGCATTCTTCTGTAAAAATGCAGGATGGAAAATTAAAATCGGAAGAGAGAGTGGAAAAAGGATTTATGGATCAGAACGTGAGGAATCGGCTGTGGGAAATAGCCGGCCGGGAACAGGTATATGAACAGGAACCTATGAGCAGACATACCACTTTCCGCATAGGAGGGCCGGCAGACTTTTTTGTGGCGCCTGCGGATATGGAGGCGCTGGCCGGCCTGGTGAGCTTTTGCAGACAGGAGGAGATTCCCTTTTACGTCATGGGAAACGGCAGCAACCTTCTGGTGGGAGATAAAGGCTACCGGGGCGTTATCATTCAGGTTTATAAGAATCTGAACCGGATAGAAATAACAGAGAACCGGATAAAGGCCCAGGCCGGAGCCATGCTCTCCGCTGTGGCCAGAAAGGCTCTGGAGCACTCCCTGACGGGATTTGAGTTTGCCTCCGGGATTCCGGGCACCCTGGGCGGCGCTGTGGTGATGAACGCAGGCGCCTACGGCGGCGAGATGAAAGACGTAATCCGGCAGGTGAGGGTGCTGACGCCGGAGGGAGATTTTGCGCAGATCCCCGGCCATGAGATGGAATTTGGATACCGGACCAGCGCGGCCGCAAAGCGGGGTTATATCGTGCTGGAGGCGGAACTTGAGCTGAGCCCGGGGGACGCGGATCAGATCCGGGGCCGGATGGAGGAACTGAAGGAGCAGCGGGTTTCCAAGCAGCCCCTGGATCTTCCCAGCGCCGGCAGCACGTTCAAGCGGCCGGAAGGGTATTTTGCCGGCAAACTGATTATGGACGCGGGACTGCGGGGCTTTTGTGTGGGAGGGGCCCGAGTTTCCGAAAAACACTGCGGCTTTGTGGTGAATACGGGGGGCGCTACCGCGGCCCAGGTCCGGGAACTGATGGAAGAGGTAAGCCGGCGTGTGAAAGAACAATTCGGCGTGCAGCTGGAGCCGGAAGTGAAGATGTTGGGAGAGTTTTAAGATGCGCTTTGTTATCGTGACCGGCATGTCCGGAGCGGGGAAAAGTACGGCCCTGAAAATGCTGGAGGATGCGGGATATTTCTGTGTGGACAATCTTCCCATGCCGCTGGTGGACAAATTCGCGGAGCTGGCGTCCGGAACGGACCAGGAGTACAGCAAGGTGGCTCTTGGCCTGGACGTGCGAAGCATCCATGAACCCCGGGCCCTGGAGCATCTGCTGGCTATGCTGGACGAAAACCGGTATGCCCATGAGATCCTGTTTCTGGAGGCGGGCAATCCCACTCTGGTAAAACGCTACAAGGAGACCAGGCGCAGCCATCCTCTGTCCAGGGACGGAAGGGTCAGCCAGGGGATTGACAGAGAAAGGCAGATCCTGGCGCCGCTCAAGGAGAGGGCGGACTATATCATAGATACCAGCCAGCTGCTGACCCGGGATCTGCGAAGAGAGCTGGACAAGATTTTTATCCAGCAGCAGGAATATCAGAATCTGTTTGTCACCGTGCTTTCCTTCGGGTTTAAATTCGGGATTCCGGCGGACGCGGATCTGGTTTTTGACGTCCGGTTCCTGCCAAACCCCTTCTATGTGGAGGAGTTAAAGACCAGGACCGGAGAGGATCCCCAGGTGCAGGCGTATGTGACCGCCTCGCCGGCGGCGGGGGTTTTTGTGGATAAGCTGACGGATCTGGTGGATTTTCTGCTTCCCAATTATATCGCGGAGGGAAAAAATCAGCTGGTGATTGCCCTGGGATGTACCGGGGGCAAGCACCGTTCTGTAACCATGGCCAATATTTTGTATGATCACCTGAAAGAGAAGAAAGAATACGGGATCCGGATTGAGCATCGGGATATTTCCAGGTGAGAGGTGATAGATTGTCTTTTTCAAGTGAAGTGAAAGAAGAACTGTCCCGTTATACCGACAGCGCCAGACACTGCCAGATTGCCGAGACTGCGGCGATTCTCAGCATGTGTGGCAGAGTAACCATCTCCGTCAGAGACCGGGTATCTGTCCGGATTCAGACGGAAAGCCTGTATGTGGCCAGGACCTGGCACAGGCTGCTGCAGAAAGCGTTTCATATAACGGGGGAGGTATCTGTAAAAATTCATGGAGTCCGGGGGCAGAACCGGACCTATTCAGTGACGGTGGGAAATCACAGAGACGCGCTGCGGGTTCTGGAGGCCTGCCGTCTTGTGACGCCTGCTCTGGAGATCGCGGAGAAGCTGTCTCTGGTGGACAACCTGCTTGTGCAGCGATCCTGCTGCCGCAGAGCTTTTATCCGGGGCGCCTTCCTGGTGGCGGGATCTATCAGCGATCCCAGAAAATTTTATCATTTTGAGATCGTGTGCGCCACCATGCCCAAGGCACAGCAGCTGCGGGAAATCATCTGCTCTTTTGAACTGGACGCCAAGATTGTGGAGCGCAAAGGCCATTATGTGGTGTACCTGAAGGAAGGGGATCAGATCGTGGATATCCTGAACGTGATGGGTGCGCACAACGGCCTGATGGATCTGGAAAACATCAGGATCCTGCGGCAGATGCGCAATTCCGTAAACCGGAAGGTAAACTGCGAGACAGCCAATATCCACAAAACAGTCAGCGCGGCTGTGAAGCAGATTGAGGATATTGAGTTCCTGCAGGCCCATACGGGACTGGAGCGGCTGCCCGAAAATCTGGCCCAGGCGGCGGCTCTGCGGCTGGAGCACAGGGACGCCACCTTAAAGGAACTGGGACAGATGCTGACTCCGCCCGTGGGAAAATCCGGCATGAACCACCGGCTGCGCCGCCTGAGCGAGATGGCGCAGAAACTGCGGGAAACCGGCGAATATGAGGAGCGAACAGAATGAACATTTTAACTGCGGAGCAGATTACAAAATCCTTTACGGAGCGAAAGCTGCTGGACCATGTATCCTTTTCTCTTCAGGAAGGGGAGAAGGCGGGGGTAATCGGCATCAACGGCACCGGAAAAACCACGCTGCTGAAGATACTGGCCGGCCTGGAGGAGCCGGATGAGGGAGAAGTGGTTTTGGCAAATCATGTGATTGTCCGTTATCTGCCCCAGGATCCTCAGTTTCCGCCGGATCGGACGGTGCTGGAGTGGGCTCTGGAGGCGGCCCGGGGCCATGGGGAAGCCTGGGATGTGGAAGGAGAAACCAAGGCTATGCTGACCCGCCTGGGAGCGGGAAATTACAGCCAGAAAATCGGTGAGCTTTCCGGAGGGCAGAAGAAAAGACTGGCCCTCGCGGCGGTGCTGCTGGCGCCGGCGGATATTCTGGTGCTGGACGAGCCTACCAACCATCTGGACAACGAGATGGCGGACTGGCTGGAACAGTATCTGAAAAACTGGCGGGGAACGCTGGTGATGGTGACTCACGACCGGTATTTTCTGGACAGCGTATCCAACCGGATTGTGGAGATCGACAAGGGAAATCTCTACAGCTATCAGACCAATTATTCCGGATTTCTGGAACTGAAGACCCAGAGAGAAGAGATGGCCCTGGCGTCGGAGAGAAAACGCCAGTCCATTCTGCGGGTGGAGCTGGAATGGATGCGCCGGGGAGCCAGAGCCCGGTCCACCAAACAGAAAGCCCATATCCAGCGGTACGAGCAGCTGAAAAATCAGAGCGCTCCTGTGACCGACGGGCAGGTGGAGATCAGCTCCCTCTCCTCCAGGCTTGGGAAAACCACCGTGGAACTCTCCGGTCTGTCCAAGGGCTTCGGGGACAGAGTTCTGTTTGAGGATTTTTCCTATATATTTCTGAAAAATGACCGGGTAGGTTTTGTGGGAACCAACGGCTGCGGGAAAACCACCCTGATGAAAATCATTGCGGGACTGGAGCAGCCGGATACCGGGGAAGTAAAGATCGGGGAGACGGTAAAAATCGGCTATTACGCCCAGGAACTTTCTTTTATGGACCCGAAACAGCGGGTGATCGATTATATCCGGGATGCCGCGGAGTACGTCCGCACAAAAGAAGGACTGGTATCCGCTTCTAAAATGCTGGAACGGTTTCTTTTTCCCTCCGATCTGCAGTACGGCCTGATCGGCAAGCTATCAGGCGGGGAGCGGCGCCGGCTGAATCTGCTGCGGGTGCTGATGGAAGCCCCCAATGTGCTGATACTGGATGAGCCCACCAATGATCTGGATATTGCCACCATGACGCTGCTGGAGGATTACCTGGATGGCTATGAGGGCATTGTCATTGCCGTATCCCACGACCGGTATTTTCTGGATCGGGCCATCCGGCGGATTTTTGCCTTCGAGAAGGGGCGCCTGGTTCAGTACGAGGGCGGCTATACGGATTATGCCATGAAAAAAGCCGGAGAAGAGGAGGAGGCAGGCGTCCTGCCTGAAAAAGGAGCCGGGAAAAGAGAGGAAGCGCCGCAGACAAAGACCGGCAAGCCAAAGGGTCCCAGAAAGCTGAAATTTACCTGGCAGGAGCAGCGGGATTACGAAACCATAGAGGGAGAGATCCGGGAGCTGGAAGAGCGCATCGCCGGGCTGGAGGAAGAGATGAACCGGTCGGCCAGCGATTTTGTAAAGCTGGAAGAACTGACGGCTGCCAGAGAGGAAGCGGAGAAGTCCCTGGAAGAAAAAATGGAGCGCTGGATGTATCTGGAAGATCTGGAAGAAAAGATACGGCAGCAGGAATCATAGAAAACGGCGGACCCCGGTATGAAATCCCTCTGCCGGGGCATAGTTTAAACAGACAGAAAGAAGGAAGAGAATGACAGATTTGATTCTGGACTGTGTTATGGATACTTTGAAAACCCTGCCCTTTTTATTCGTGACGTATCTGCTGATGGAGTACATTGAGCACCGTACCAGCGACAGGACAAAGGGGATGATCCGCAGGGCAGGAAAATGGGGCCCCCTTCTGGGAGGCGTGCTGGGACTGATTCCCCAGTGCGGCTTTTCCGCGGCGGCGGCCAGCTTTTTTTCCGGCAGGGTGATTACACTGGGTACGCTGCTGGCGGTCTTTTTATCCACCTCCGATGAGATGCTGCCCATCCTCATCTCCAGCCAGGCGCCTCTTGGCACCATAGGCCGGATTCTGGCCATGAAAGCGGTGATCGGTATTCTGGCGGGCTTCCTGGCGGATTTTGTGTTTCGAAAATACAACCAGAGAAAAATCGGGTCAAACATCCACAGTATCTGCGAACATGAGCACTGTGACTGCGAGCACAGCATTGTAAAATCCGCCCTGCGCCATACGGTGAGCATTGCCCTGTTTATCCTGGCGGTGACGCTGGCTTTAAATATCATCATCGGACTGATCGGGGAGGAGAGCTTAGGCAGCCTGATTCTGAACTGGCCGGTGGCGGGAGAACTGCTGGCAGGCCTTATCGGGCTGATCCCCAACTGCGCTTCATCGGTGGTGATTACCACCCTGTATATGGAAGGGGCCATGAGCCAGGGAGCCATGATGGCGGGGCTGCTGGTGGGATCCGGCGTGGGGCTGCTGGTGCTGTTTCGCACCAACAGAAATATGAAGGAAAATTTGAAAATTACCGCCATGCTCTATGTGATGGGCGTGGCAGGCGGAATGGCCGTGGGACTTCTGGCGCGGCTGGCCGGTTAGGCCGGCGCTTCGGGCTTCACAGCCGGAAACAATACGAGAGACAGAACCGAGGTAGAAAAAATGGACTATATGATCAGGGCTACGGCCGGAAACAATCAGATCAGGGCTTTTGCGGTGACGGCCAGGGAAATGGCAGAGACGGCCAGGCAGTTTCACAACACCAGCCCGGTGGCAACGGCAGCGCTGGGAAGGCTGCTGACGGGAGGCGTTATGATGGGATGGATGATGAAGGGGGAAAAAGACCTTCTGACTCTCCAGATCAAGGGAGACGGCCCCCTGGGCGGCATTACAGTGACCGCGGATTCTGCGGGCCATGTGAAAGGATATGTGAATAATCCCCAGGTGCTGATTCATGCCAACGCCAGAGGAAAACTGGATGTGGCCGGCGCCGTGGGAAGAGGGATGCTTCAGGTCATCAAGGATCTGGGAATGAAGGAACCCTATGTGGGAAGCTGTGAACTGCAGACCGGGGAGATCGCGGAGGACCTGACCTACTATTTCGCGGTGTCGGAGCAGGTGCCCTCCTCTGTGGGGCTGGGCGTGCTGATGGAGAAAGATAACACGGTGCGGCAGGCGGGAGGCTTTATGATTCAGCTGATGCCTTTCACTCCGGATGAGGTGATCGACAGGCTGGAGAAAAAGCTGGCGTCCGTGGATTCCGTTACCGCCATGCTGGACCGGGGTATGACGCCGGAACAGATTCTGGAAGAGCTGCTGGGAGAGTTCGGCCTGGAGATGAATGAAAAGCTGCCGGTATCCTACCGGTGTGACTGTTCCAGGGAGCGGATCAGCCAGGCGCTGATCAGCATCGGGAAAAAGGATCTGCAGGAGATGATCGACGATGGCAAACCCATTCAGGTAAACTGCCATTTCTGCAATAAAAATTATGAGTTTACCGTGGATGAACTGAGGGAACTTTTAAAGAAGGCGGCGCGGTAGGGGCAGAAGAGCTGCCGCGGGCCGGCTGTCCGGAGGGATAGACGCACACAGAAAGGGAAGAAACATGAAAGACGGATTTATCAAGGTGGCGGCGCTGACGCCTAAGATTAAAGTGGCGGACTGTATCTATAATACAGAAGCAATCTGCAGTATGCTTGAGGAGGCCTGGAGCCGGGGAGCGAAGATCCTGGTGTTTCCGGAGCTGTGCATAACCGGCTATACCTGCCAGGACCTGTTCTGGCAGGAACAGCTGCTTGAGGAGGCCAGGAAGGGGCTGGAAAAAATCCTGGCATGCACCGCGGGGAAAAAGGCCCTGGTTTTTGTAGGGCTTCCCTGGGAGAAAGAGGGGAAACTCTACAACGTAGCGGCGGCCTGCTGGAACGGAAAGCTGCTGGGCCTGGTTCCCAAGCGGTATCTGCCAAACTATAATGAGTTCTACGAGGAACGGCATTTTACGCCCGGCAGCGAGTCGGTGCTGACCGAGGAATTTAACGGAAGAGCCGTGCCCTTCGGCATGAATCAGCTGTTTGAGTGGCAGCCTATGGGACTGTCGGTGGCGGCGGAACTGTGCGAAGACCTGTGGGTGCCCAATCCTCCCAGCACCGCCCATGCCATGGCAGGAGCCAATGTGATCGTGAATCTGTCTGCCAGCGATGAGGTGACGGGAAAGAGCGGCTACCGCAGATCCCTTGTGAGCAGCCAGTCCGCCAGACTGCTCTGCGGCTACATCTACGCCAGCGCCGGAGAGGGAGAGTCTTCCCAGGATCTGGTGTTTAGCGGCCATAATCTGATCGGAGAGAACGGCAGTATTCTGGCGGAGAGCCCCCGCTTTACCTCGGGAATGCTTTTCGCTGAGCTGGATGTGCGCAGACTCCGGGCCGAGCGGCGCAGGATGACCACCTTTGAAAGCGGCCCGGGAGCCTATATTCATACGCGTTTTGAACTGGACTGGGAAGAGACTGAACTGACCCGGAAATTTGATCCCAGGCCTTTTGTGCCGTCAGGAAAGGAAGACAGAGACAGGCGGTGCCAGGAAATTCTCACCATTCAGGCCATGGGCCTGAAAAAACGTCTGGAGCATACAGGCTGCAGTCATATCGTAGTGGGTATCTCCGGCGGCCTGGATTCTACCCTGGCGCTGCTGGTGATGGTAAAAGCCATGGATATGCTGGGACTTCCCAGGGAACATATAACGGCGGTGACCATGCCCTGCTTTGGCACCACCAGCCGGACCTACAACAATGCCTGTCAGATGACCAGGACGCTGGGATGCACGCTGCGGGAAGTGAATATCCGGGAGGCGGTAAACATCCATTTCCGGGATATCGGCCACGATGAGCAGGTGCGGGATGTGACCTATGAAAACTGCCAGGCCAGGGAGAGAACCCAGGTGCTGATGGATATCGCCAACCAGGTAAACGGCATGGTGATCGGCACAGGGGACATGTCGGAGCTGGCTCTCGGGTGGGCCACCTATAACGGGGACCATATGTCCATGTACGCGGTAAACTGTTCCGTGCCCAAAACCCTGGTGCGGCATCTGGTGCGGTATTATGCGGATACCTGCGGGGATGAAAGGCTTGCAGCGGTCCTTCTCGACGTGCTGGATACGCCGGTGAGCCCGGAGCTTCTCCCGCCCAAGGACGGGGAGATCGCTCAGAAAACGGAAGATCTGGTGGGCCCCTATGAGCTGCATGATTTCTTCCTTTACTACATGCTCCGCTTCGGGTTTTCGCCTCTTAAGATTTACCGGATTGCACGGCTGTCCTTTGCCGGCGTGTATGAGGACGGGTTTATCCTGAAGTGGCTCAAAACCTTCTACTGGAGATTTTTTGCCCAGCAGTTTAAGCGCTCCTGCATTCCCGACGGCCCCAAGGTGGGCTCCGTGGCCCTCTCACCCAGAGGAGATCTGCGGATGCCAAGCGACGCCTGCGTGCGGATCTGGCGGGAGGAACTGGATCAGCTGTGAATAGTAACTTTGTGATAAAAAAGTAGTAAAAGTTTTCGAAAAAAATTTTGATAAAATCTTGACAGACCGATGGAAATCTGATATAGTATCCATTGTTAAGAGGTTTTGATTGCTGACGGAGTTAACGTGGAGCACCACGGGGTAATCAAAATAATAAAAAGTCGACCGTCTGGGCAGCGTTTGAATTCAAGGGCTGCCCTTTTTTTATCAGCGGGGCTTTCCCGGGGAGGCATCCTCCGGGGCAATGAAAACCTGATTTCCCGGAAAGGAAATCCGAGAAGGCGGGAAGCCGCCTGAGAGTAGAGTAGATATTGTACGTTAAGTGTCACACGAAGGGAAGATAACGGTGTGAACGAAGGACTTGATGATCCGCGTTACGGTATCGCTTCCGCTACTGCGCTGGAGAGGCAGGGTCTCTTTACGCAGTTTCGCGAGACTGCGGTGTCCGTGACAGACACTTTATCATTTTTTGTCTGACGGTTTGGAGATTCTGCGAGGCAGGATCTCTTTTTTTAGGGAAATATAGAAAAAGAAGGATGTGCAGAAGCACAAAATTTGAAAGGAGATCATCAATTATGGGATTCAAATCAGACATTGAAATCGCACAGGAGACAACCATGGCCCCGATCACGGAGATCGCCGCAAAGGCCGGCATCGATGACAAGTATCTGGAGCAGTACGGAAAATATAAAGCAAAAATCGACTACAACATGCTGAAAGAGACCGACAGAAAAGACGGCAAGCTGGTGCTGGTAACGGCCATCAACCCCACTCCCGCCGGAGAGGGAAAGACCACCACGACAGTTGGTCTGGCAGACGGTATGTCCAAACTTGGCAAAAAGGTATGCGTAGCTCTTCGTGAGCCGTCCCTGGGACCGGTATTCGGCGTAAAGGGCGGAGCCGCAGGCGGCGGATACGCCCAGGTAGTGCCCATGGAGGATATCAACCTGCACTTTACCGGTGACTTCCATGCCATCGGCGCGGCCAACAACCTGCTGGCAGCCATGCTGGACAACCATATTTTCCAGGGCAACGAGCTGCACATCGACCCCAGAAAGATCACCTGGAGAAGATGCGTGGATATGAACGACCGTCAGCTTCGTTTCGTAGTGGACGGCCTGGGCGGAAGAACCAACGGAATGCCCAGAGAGGACGGCTATGACATCACCGTAGCTTCCGAGATCATGGCAGTGCTGTGCCTGGCCAGCGACATTAAGGACCTGAAGGCCAGACTGGCAAGGATCGTGGTAGGCTATACATATGGAAAAGTATCGGAGCAGAAGCCGGTAACCGCCGGTGACTTAAACGCCCAGGGAGCCATGACCGCCCTGTTAAAGGACGCCTTAAAGCCCAACCTGGTGCAGACCCTGGAGCACACCCCGGCCATCGTGCACGGCGGCCCCTTCGCCAACATCGCCCACGGCTGCAACTCCGTAATCGCCACCAAGATGGCCCTGAAGCTGGGTGATTACGCTATCACAGAGGCAGGCTTCGGAGCGGACCTGGGAGCGGAGAAGTTCCTGGATATCAAGTGCCGTATGGCAGGCTTAAAGCCCAACGCGGTGGTGATCGTGGCCACAGTGCGGGCGCTGAAATACAACGGCGGAGTGCCCAAGGCAGAGCTGAACAATGAGAACCTGGAAGCTCTGGAGAAGGGCCTGCCCAACCTGTTAAAGCATGTAAGCAACATCACCAACGTATACAAACTGCCCTGCGTGGTAGCCATCAACGCCTTCCCCACCGACACCAAGGCGGAGCTTGACCTGGTAGAGGCCAAGTGCAAAGAGCTGGGCGTAAACGTGGCCCTGTCCGAAGTATGGGCAAAGGGCGGCGAAGGCGGCATCCGTCTGGCAGAAGAAGTAATCCGTCTGTGCGAGGAGCCCAATGACTTCACCTACAGCTACGAGCTGGAGGGAAGCATCGAGGACAAGCTGAACCAGATCGTACAGAAGATCTACGGCGGCAGCAGAGTGGTGCTGACGGCCAACGCCCAGAAGCAGGCGAAGCAGCTGGAGGATATGGGATACGGAAACTGCCCGATCTGCGTGGCAAAGACCCAGTACTCCCTGACAGACGATCCCACGAAGCTGGGAGCGCCAAAGGATTTTGAGGTAACGGTGCGGAACCTGAAGATCTCCGCGGGAGCAGGCTTTATCGTAGCCCTGACCGGTGAGATCATGACCATGCCCGGACTGCCCAAGGTACCGGCGGCAGAGCGGATCGACGTGGATGAGAC
>DVOS01000023.1 GCA_018713435.1 Candidatus Merdiplasma excrementigallinarum | reverse complement strand
TTTTTGAAACGTTTTGCAGCAGCTCTGCTGGTTTTCATTTTAGGCATTTTGATATTCCTCCTTGTATTCAAACAATTTTCATTACCTTTTTTCAGATAAGAACATGGTCAGGCTTCTGCCTTCCTGTTTGATCGGTTTGTCGATCACCGCAATATCCTCGATCGCTTTGGCAAAGTCCTCCAGGATATGTCTGTTGGCCTGCATATGGGCCATCTCGCGTCCGCGGAACCGAAGGCTGACTTTCACCTTGTTCCCCTTCTGCAGAAACTTTCTGGCATTCGTCATTTTCGTGTTCAAATCATTTACGTCAATGTTGGGAGATAAACGAACCTCCTTCACCTCGATCACTTTCTGCTTCTTTCTGGCCTCCTTCTCTTTTCTGGCCATCTCGTAGCGGTACTTTCCGTAATCGATAATCTTGCAGACCGGCGGCTTTGCTCCCGGCGCGATCTTCACCAGATCCAGCTCCGCTTCCCTCGCCAGCTTCAGGGCATCCCGCGAGGACATAATTCCAAGCTGTTCACCATTTTCCCCAATCAACCGAACTTCCTTATCCCTGATCTGTTCGTTCACCATTAACTCGCTAATTGTTTTACACCTCCATACATTGACATAAAAAAGTGGATACATCTGTATCCACCTCAAAACGCTCATAGAAATACATCTATTCCGAATATGAACCGCGGGTCACTTCCTCGTGCCTGGGTGAGAGTGGATACTCTGCTTTCCTGTTTTTGATAACTTAGATACTTTAGCACAGATGTTCCTCTGTGTCAATGCTTTTTTTACTCATCAGTTCCTGGAAATTATCCCCCATCACCAGCTCCCACTCCTTGGGGCTCAGGCCGGCATGATTTCTGATATCTTCCACGAACATCGTCATATCCGCCTGTCTGCATCTGGAAGGATAGAGCAGAAGGGGAAAATCACTGCCAAAAAGAAGATGGTCCGCTCCCGCCATGTCAATCACGGCCCGTATGCTGCTGATATGATAAAGCAGAGGGTTGGTGGCCATATCGTACCATACATTCTGAAAATGCTTCCGGTACCGGGGATTTAAAGCGTAAAAGGGAAGCCCTCCTCCCATATGGGCCAGGATCAGCTTCAGTTTCGGATATTTCCGCACAATCTCCGGCAGAGGCGAAAGAGGCGTCATATCTTTCCCCGGATATTTATGCCCCACCGGCTCACCGCAGTGAATGCACACCGGAAGGTCATACGCCATGGCGCATTCCAGAACAGCCGTAAAACCGGGATCTTCAAAATCGTAGCCGTTTCCTCCCGGTCCCAGTTCTCCGATCCCCGAAAATCCCAGGGACGCGCAGCGCTCTATCTCGTCCAGGGCCTCCCTGCCGAATTTAGGATTCACGCTGATAAATCCCCGCAGGCGGTCCGGATATTTTTTCAGAGCTTCCGCCATATAATCATTATGAAGACGCATCAGCCCCGGATCGTTCCAGTACCACCCCTGCATCCCCAGTCCCCAGACGCCGGCCTCGTCGGCGCAGGCCAGAGCTTCCTCTATATTTACCCAGGCCTCCTCTGTTCCTTTCCCATTGGCCGGTTTTCTGGTGAGATTCGCGAAGGTTTCATCCATGGCCGCATACTTATCCCAGTTCTGATAAATTTCCGGCGGGAACAGGTGTACATGGCTGTCCCAGATCTGAAATGGTTTCATTCTTTCCTCTCCTTTTTCCTTCCTACCCGGTATATCCCCGTATCTTTCGTTTCTGTCAGTATATCATCCGCTTCTTTCCATTGCAACCCGGCGCAAAAAACTCTTTTCCCGTCTTTCCAAAGCGAGTATAATAGATTTTATAAAAATTTCAGTGAAAGGAGCAGATTGCTGTTATGAAAGTATTGCTTATAAACGGAAGCCCTCATCAGGAGGGGAATACATATACCGCGCTCCATGAGATGGAAACGGTATTCGCCGAGGAAGGCATTGAGACGGAGCTGATCCAGATCGGAAATCAGGCCATCCGCAGCTGTATCGCCTGCGGCGGATGTTCTAAAAAGGGAGCCTGCGTTTTTGAAGACGCAGTCAATGAGATTGCTCCCAAATTTGAGGCCTGCGACGGACTGGTGGTGGGAAGCCCGGTTTATTATGCCGCCCCCAACCCCACTGTGTCAGCCTTTCTTACCCGGCTGTTTTACAGCACTCGTTTTGATAAAACCATGAAAGTAGGAGCTGCCGTGGTGGCTGCCAGAAGAGGCGGTCTCTCCTCCGCTTTCGATGAGATCAACAAATTTTTTACCATCTCCGGCATGCCGGTGGCCTCCAGCAAATACTGGAACAGTGTTCACGGGGGCAAGCCCGGTGAAGCAAGTCAGGACGGGGAGGGCCTGCAGGTCATGCGCACCCTGGCCCGGAATATGGCCTTCCTGATGAAGAGCATCGCGCTGGGAAAAGAAAAGTTCGGCCTTCCCGAAAAAGAAACCCCGGTGCAGACCAACTTTATCCGGTAGAAAAGGCGTCAAAAAAAGTCTTGCGCTTCCGCCCGTCCGGGTGTACACTTATAGCAAACTTAACAGCAGGGGAGCTTGTAATGGCAGGCTGAGAGGAAGTCATCAACTTCGACCCTTAAACCTGATGCGGATAATGCCGCCGTAGGAAGTCGCAGATCATGAAGTTCTTTTCCAGGAGGCATCCGTCGGGTGCCTCCTGTTTTGTTTACTCAAAAAAGAAAAGAGGTTGGAAAGATGAGAAAAACAAATGTAAGAAAACTTGCGGTTGCCAGCGTGTTCTGTGCGGTGGCTGTAGTGGGAAGCCTGTTTTCCTTCCCGGTTTTCGGAAGCAAATGTGCGCCGGTACAGCATATGGTAAACATCCTGTGCGCAGTTCTGCTGGGGCCCGGGTACGGCGTGGCGGCAGCCTTTGCCTCCTCCCTGATCCGCAATCTCCTGGGACTGGGAAGCCTGATGGCCTTCCCCGGCAGCATGGTGGGGGCTCTTCTGTGCGGCGTCGTTTACTGGAAGACAAAAAATATTCCCGCCACACTGGCGGGGGAAGTGTTCGGCACCGCTGTGCTGGGAGGACTGTGCGCTTACCCGGTAGCGATTCTCCTTATGGGGCAGAGTGCTTCCCAGGTGGCCTACTACGCCTACATAATCCCCTTCCTGATTTCCACAGGAGCCGGCGCCATTATATCCGGCGCGGTAATCTACAGCCTGAAAAAAGCGGGGGTTCTGCAGGCCATGGCGGAAAGCCTGGAGGAACGGTATGCCAGATAAGCCTGTCTTCCGGCCGGGGATTATGCTGGAAAACCTTCATCAGAAATCGCCGCTGATCCACAATATCACCAACTATGTCACCGCCAATGACTGCGCCAATATTCTGCTGGCCTGCGGCGCCTCCCCCATCATGGCGGACGACCCGCTGGAGGCGGCGGATATCACCGGCCTCTGCCAGGGGCTGCATCTGAATCTGGGGACTCCCAGCCAGTCCCGGATTTCCTCTATGCTGTCCGCAGGGAAACGGGCAGCCCGGCTTGGAATTCCCATTGTCTTTGATCCGGTGGGCGCGGGCGCTTCTCCCTTCCGGATCCGGGCAGCAGGAGAACTTTTAAAGGAAATCCGCTTTACGGTAATCCGGGGCAATCTTTCTGAGATCCGCGCTCTCTCCAAAGACAGGCAGCAGGAAAAGGGGGTGGACGCAGCTCCCTCCGATAAAATCACGGAAGAAAATCTGGAGCAGGCGGCTGCCTTTGCCCGGCAGTTTGCCCGGCAGGCAGAAACCATAGCGGTTATAACAGGCGCCATTGATATCGTGACAGACGGTATCCGTACCTTCTGTATCCGCAACGGCCATCCCATGATGAACCGGGTTACCGGAACAGGCTGTCAGCTCTCCGCTCTCACCTGCGCGTTTCTGGCCGCCAATCCCGGACAGCCGCTGGAGGCAGCGGCGGCAGCCGCAGCCGCCATGGGGCTTTGCGGGGAGATTGCCCACAAAAGACTGGGATCTCTGGATGGAAGCGGTTCCTATCGAACCTATATCATGGACGCCGTCTATCATCTTACGCCAGACCAGCTGGAGAAAGGCGGAAACTATGAAATTAGATAGAAAACAGCTGCTGCTTTACGCCGTCACGGACCGGACATGGACCGGCAGGCAGAGCCTGTATGAACAGGTAGAGCTGGCTCTCAGGGGCGGAGCCACCTGCGTGCAGCTGCGGGAAAAAGAACTGGCCCCGGAAGCGTTTCTGGCTGAGGCAAAGGGGATGCTTCTCCTGTGCCGGCATTACGGCGTTCCTCTGATTATAAACGACAATCCCCAGATTGCCCGGCTGGCAGGCGCGGACGGCGTGCATGTGGGGCAGGGAGATTTATCCGTAAGGGAGGTTCGGCGCATTGCCGGGGAGCATATGATCGTAGGGGTATCTGCCCACCATGTGGCAGAGGCCCGGGCTGCCTGGAGGGACGGAGCGGATTATCTGGGCGCAGGCGCCATGTTTTCTACCTCCACCAAGACAGGCACCACTCATCTTGACCTGAAAACGCTGAAGGATATCTGCCGGTGCGTACCGATTCCCGTCGTGGCCATCGGAGGAATCCAGGCGGACAATATCCTCTCTCTTGCCGGCAGCGGCATTGCCGGCGCAGCGGTGGTCAGCGCTGTCTTTGGAGCAGAAGATATTGAGGCTGCCTGCCGGCGGCTGACGGCCCTGGCCCGTCAGGTGACGGAGCCGGACAGAAAGGAGGCGGTACCGTGAATACAGCCTTATCCATCGCCGGCAGCGACTGCAGCGGAGGCGCCGGCATACAGGCGGATCTGAAAACCATGACATTAAACGGCGTATACGCCATGAGCGCCATTACCGCCCTGACAGCCCAGAATACCACGGGGGTATCTGAAATCACGGCTGTCACGCCTCATTTTCTCAGACAGCAGCTGGATATGATTTTTACCGATATTTTTCCTGACGCTGTAAAAATCGGTATGGTTCCTTCCGCCGAACTGATGGAGACTGTCCGGGAACGCCTGTCTTTCTATCAGGCGAAAAATATTGTGGTGGATCCTGTCATGGCCTCCACCTCCGGCACTGACCTTATGAAAAAGGAAGCGCTGTCTTGTCTGAAAGCCGGTCTGCTGCCCATGGCCCGGCTCATAACCCCCAACATCCCGGAGGCAGAGGCGCTGTCCGGCATGAAGATTGAAAGCAGAGCGGATATGGAGCGGGCCGCCGCATGGATGGAAAAACAGTGGGGCTGCGCCGTTCTCCTAAAGGGCGGCCATATGGCCGGCCGGGATACCGGCCAGGCGGATGATCTGCTGTGCGCGGCAGATACCCTTTCCTGGTTTCCGGCCAGACACATTCCAAATCCCAACACCCATGGAACCGGCTGCACACTTTCCAGCGCCATCGCCGCCAATCTGGCAAAGGGAATGGAACTGGAGCAGGCCGTCCGTCAGGGAAAATCCTATATCACCGGCGCCATTGCCGCCGGACTGAATCTGGGAAAAGGCAGGGGCCCTTTAAACCACGCCTTTGACCTGCACAGCCGGTTTGCCGAAACACCGGCATCTACGAAAGGAGAAACGAAATGAGAACTTATACCACACAGATGGATGCGGCCAGACAGGGCATCATCACCCCCGAAATGAAGGAAGTCGCCAAAAAGGAGTACCGGACAGAAGAAGAAATCCGGGATCTGGTGGCAAAGGGACAGGCAGTCATCTGCGCCAACCGGCTTCATACCTGCCTGAACCCCAATGGCGTAGGCTCCATGCTGCGCACAAAGATTAATGTAAACCTTGGGGTATCCCGGGACTGCAAGGATTATGATGTGGAAATGCAGAAAGTGATGGCGGCGGTGGATATGGGAGCGGAGGCGATCATGGATCTGTCCTCCCACGGCAATACCCAGCCTTTCCGGAAGAAACTGGTCAGAGAATGTCCGGCCATGATCGGCACGGTTCCCGTCTATGACAGCGTAATCCACTATCAGCGGGATCTGGCCACGCTTTCCGCCAAAGACTTTATTGATGTGATCCGGCTCCACGCCCAGGATGGAGTGGATTTTGTAACCCTTCACTGCGGCATCACCCGCAAAACGATTCAGCAGATTAAGCAGCACAAGAGAAAGATGAACATTGTTTCAAGGGGAGGCTCCCTGGTGTTCGCCTGGATGAGCATGACCGGGGAGGAGAATCCTTTCTACGAATATTTTGATGAAATCCTGGATATATGCCGGGAATACGATGTCACCATCTCCCTGGGAGACGCCTGCCGCCCCGGCTGCCTGGCAGATGCCAGCGATGTGTGCCAGATTGAGGAGCTGGTCCGTCTGGGCGAGCTGACCAAAAGAGCCTGGGCGAAAGATGTACAGGTGATGGTGGAAGGTCCCGGCCATATGCCCATGGATCAGATCGAAGCCAATATGAAGCTGCAGCAGACCATCTGCCTGGGCGCCCCCTTCTATGTGCTGGGTCCTATCGTCACCGATATTGCCCCCGGGTATGATCATATTACCTCCGCAATCGGAGGCGCTATTGCCGCCTCTGCCGGCGCCGCTTTCCTCTGCTACGTTACCCCCGCAGAGCATCTGGCCCTTCCCAATGTGGAAGATGTAAAGCAGGGGATCATAGCCTCCAAAATCGCCGCCCATGCGGCGGACATCGCCAAAAAGATCCCCCACGCCAGAGACCTGGACGACGCCATGGCGGATGCCAGACGGACCTTTGACTGGGAAAAGCAGTGGGAGTGCTCTCTGGATCCGGAGACGGCCAGACGGATTCGGGATGAGAGAAAGCCGGAATACGATGACAGCTGCTCCATGTGCGGCAAATTCTGCGCCGTGCGGAGCATGAATAAAGCCCTCAGCGGAGAATACATTGATATTCTTTAAAAACAGCGCAAAAATCCCCGGTGAGCAGACAATTTTGCTGCTCCCGGGGATTTTTTCAGGCAGAGCCTACATGACAAGGTACCAGAGCCCGTCAAAGCAGCCCGTGAAGCAGTAGTAATCCAGGCCGTCGGGGTATAAAACTCCTGATACATCGGTACAGGGCGGGAAGGAAACCGTAACCCGGGCGGCATCCTCCGGCTCTGTGGCATAATGTTCAAAATGATTCCGGAACTCCTCTTCCGTCAGATCCCTGCACTCTGTAATCTCAAAGGATTCAAGCCCGGTGTCCCCGGCATCAAAGGATGCCTGCCAGACTGACAGCATCGTTTCACGGGGATCGGCAGAGCCGGGCTCATTATTGTCGGCCATATAGTTTATGGTTTCCTCCGCAAACAGCGTCACGATCCGGTAAGCGTCTTCTTCAATATAGGCGTCCCCAAACGCCTCCGCTGCCTCCTGGGGGCTCTCAAAGCCCTCCGGGGCTTTCCATTCCTCTTTTTCTGTTTCCGTTTCTGTCTCCTGCGCAGCCATTCCGGCCATACATTCTCCCATGGCCAGCATAACCGTAAAAACTCCTGTCAAAAAAATTTTTCTCTGTTTCATATCGTAATCCTCCCTGTTCTAAATTTTTTGATAAAATTTTGATAAAAATTACTTCATCGGAATTCTTGCAGCAGCCCGGGGGAATCATAGGTGGTAAGCTCCATGCCCGCCTCATGATCCGGCGCTGAAAGGAAACCGCACAGCTCCGTGACGGCACCTCCTCCCGTCATGGTCCAGCAGGCGGCCGGACGGCTGGTACAGCAGTCGTAAAAATACTGGAAATACGCGGTCATATCCGTGCCTCCATCCGGAGCCCACACTATTTCAGGAGCCTCATACATGGTGCGGAAGAAAGAAGATTCCAGGCCGATGCCTGCCATTCCATTCTGCCAGTCCTGTCTGTACTGTTCCATCATCCCGGCAGGTATCTCCGATGAAATTTCTTCCCAGTCGTATCGTTCTCCCAGGACCCAGCCGTTTTCCGAAGACAGCCCTCCTGTATTCAGTTCTTCCAATGCTTTGTCAGAAGCCCCTGTATCGCAGCCGGCGGCTCCCTCGAACTCATAGCAGCGCACGCCGCCCGAGACCTGAAGCCGGTCACTGTACTGAATCCGAAATACCTCAAAGCTCTGGCTATTCATATTCAGATAGTGATCCAGATACAGGATGGTCTGCCCGTTTTCACTGCCTCTGGCAAACTGGACGGAGCTGTACCGTATCGTATCTGTCAGTCCCATAACCCCTATTGTCTTCTCGTCTGCAAGAGACACCTGTCCTGTCTCTTCCGCCTCATAGACAGCTACGGTGATCCACAGAAGCGTTCCGTCCTCTCCGGCTCCCAGCTCATAGGAGTCATCCGGCTGGGCGCCAACCATCAACAGTTCGCTCTGTCCATCCCCATCGTAGTCCCAGATGTCCCCGCACAGACACCCGGTAAGGCGCTGGGCCGGAACCACCTGTTCTCCTCCTCCATAGCCGCTGCCTGTATAAGTCTCTGTTCCCACAGCCATTACACCGTTCTGTCCGGCCAGTTCCTTCAGTTTTTCCAGGAGCAGTTCATCTGCCGCCGGGCCAGGGGACAGCAGCACTTCATTCACCTGGAGGCTTCCGCCGATCTGCGCCAAAAATCCGCTGCACTCAAGCCATCCTCTCCATTCCCCATATCCATCGGCCCGGACGCAGGCCGGATAGGGATCCAGCCCTGTATTATAAAAAGAGGCCGCTCCTCCTGAATCAGTGCGCACACTTGCTGTTTCAACCTGACTGAGCAGGTCTGTATCGGTTCCCCCAAAATCTATGCCCAAATTATCAAAATTCAGCAGAATCACCTCTGCGTCCTTTACCGGCTCCCCGGTCTGCGCATCCTTTACCGACACGGCACAGCCGGTTTTCAGATCTTTTTCTTCCAGCAGTTTTTCAACCGCCGCCCCCACGTTTACCATGGGGTAAATTCCCTCCTGCTTTTCCCCGGCCACGCCGTATCCCACCGTATTTTCCGTCAGCAGTTCATATACCTGGGGTGCGCTAAGTTCCGGATCCAGAGCCCACAGGGCCGCCGCGCTGCCTGCCACGATAGGGGCCGCATAGGAAGTGCCCTGATCCCTATGATACGCAAATTTATCTGCGGTAAAAATTTCCTCCCCCGGCGCGCACAGCCTGACCTGCTCTCCATAGCTGGAAAAGCTGCACAGTTCATAGTTTCCGTTCCCGTCACGCTGGTTTTTTACCGCTGCCACAATCAGAATTCTCTGGCTAATATCTTCATATGTAATCCCCGGGAAATCTTTTTCCAAAATCTGGGTATCCCACAGTTCTCTGTCGATTCCGCAGAAATATCCGCTCCATTCCGTAAGATCGGTGTCATTTCCTGCTGACTGCACAATCAGAACGTCCTGTTTGTTTTCTAAAAGCTCCAGCATCAGCAGCATACAGTTCAGCGCTGTTTTTTCTGCCAGATTTTCTCTCATTTGTTTCTGCTGTTCCGGGGTAACTCCCTCTTCTATAAAGGTTCCGATCCAGTTCAGCCAGTTTCCGATATTGATGCCCCAGGAATGATTGATAACCGTAGTTCCGTGCCCCACCATCTGCTTGATTATTTCCAGATACTCTCCCGTACTCAGATAATTCAGATACCACCAGTCTTCATCATCATTGCTGTAGGGACTCCAGTCTGCGCAGAGCATGGTAACCTGGTTCTGGCTTCCGCTGGCCACGCCCCGAAGTCCCACTGTATTATTCTTGGCGCCGATGATCCCGGCGACTCCCGTGCCGTGGGAAGACGCTGTATTTTCTTCATAGCCGGGCAGAGAAACCAGGTTTCCTTCCAGATCCTCATGCTCCAGATTAAATCCGCTGTCCAGAATACCTACCGTCACATCCTGAAACAGGTCTTCATAACTCCAGGCGGTGTAGGCTCCCACCGCCTCCGCCCACCAGTCGTTTCCCCCCGGCGCCGCTTCATTCCCCCGATCCGTTTCTGCTGTCAGGGAAATCGAATAAGACCACCGGTTTTGATCCGCCTGGGCATCCATCCACAGGGGCGAATCCCATTCCGCGTAATAGACTTTATCCGATTCCATCAGTTTCTCCGCCAGCGCTTCCAGTCCGGCCAGTTCCGGCTCCTCCACCCGTATCTGCAGCGCGTTTATGCAGCCGCTGATATTTCCCACCACAGTGCCGTCCACCTGTTTTGCCAGGCTCAGCTTTTCGGCCGGCGAAAGGTTTGGCTTCGTGTAAACTACCAGCAGATTTTTTACATACAAAACGGCAGCCTGGGTATCCGCTGTAATATCCTCCGGTTCAAACCGGTACACGAAATCCCCATCCTCATAGACGCAAATCTGGTCCGCATACTGGTCCGGCACGGTGATGACTGCCATTCTTCCCACCCACTGAAACGCGAAGATGCAGACCAGCACAACTGCCGCTGTTCCCAGAATGGCAGCTGCTGCAATTATAATTCCCTTTTTCATAACTTCCCTTTTCCTCTTTTGCTTTTTCACTCTTCCTCTTTCTCAAAACACAGACTGCTCTCTGCCTCTATTATACGCCACTTTATGGTGTGACAGAAAATGTGACGGGTTTTTCTCTATTTTTTGCACTTATGCGGACAGTATCCGCTTTAATCTGCTATAATCCTAGTATCATCTTGTCTCGGAGGTTGTGCCATGTCAAAATTTTCTGCCTTTTTAAAAGAACTTCTGTCCCAGAGAGGGGAGCCCATTGCCCGGATTGCCAAAAATACCGGCCTTGAACGGACTTCTATTCATAAAGCGCTGAAGGATGAGCGGCTGCTTTCTTATACTGCGGTGAGGCGGCTCTGCGATTATCTGCAGCTGACTCTCCCTCAGGTACGGGAACTGAATATGTACTACCAGATGCTGCTCCAGGGAGAAGAATCCTACCGGACCCAGGAAACTATCTGTGAACTTCTGGGCGAACTCTCCCAGCTTCACTTTTCCTGCGCAGAATCTCTCCCAAAAAGAAAGGGAAGCGCCGCCCCGCCCCGGATTCCTTCTGTTCTGTATGGCCATCCTCAGATCGAATCCGCTGTTTTATCCCTTCTTAAATGGGAAGCTGACACCGGAAACCCGGAGTTTTCTCTCTATCTGCCTCCGGAATTTTCTTCTGTAGCCGCCAGTCTGCTCCAGCTCTGGACAGAAGGAAGCTCCTGCACAGTCCGGCAGCTTGTGGCGTTTCTTCCAGAACGTTCCGGAGAGGATAACCGGCGTAAAAATCTTCATCTTTTAAAGAAGCTGCTGCCCCTGTCCCTGATTTCAAAGGGAAGCTATTTTGCCTACTACTATTTTCAGCAGGATACCTCCTTGGTGTCCATTGATCCTCTGCCCTTTTTTATCCTTACGCCCCATTATCTGATTCACCTGGACCAGGGTCTTTCCGTGGCTCAGTTCGAGACTTCCCCGGAACTGATTCGTCTTTATGCCAAGCGTTTTTCGCAGATCCTGGAAGAATGTCAGCTTTTGAATTCCTATTCCGGCAGCCTGGAACACATCCTGGATTCCTATATGCAGGGAACCAGCCGGGACAGCTATTATACTCTGATGACGCAGCCCTGCCTTGGCCGCTACTATACCCTGGAGCGGATTTCCCGACACATTCGCCCCGGCATTCCCAACCGGGAAGCTGTCATTCAGCTGTGTGACCAGCGTTTTCAAAGGCTCCGGGAGCTGAATGGCAATTACTATACCATTTTTACGGAGGAAGGGCTTCGCCAGTTTGCCCGGGACGGCATTATTGTAGATCTGCCTCCCGAACTGGTACTTCCCGTCAGTCCATCGGTACGCAGGGAGCTTCTCTGGGCGCTGCGCCAGGATATGGAAGAGGGACATATAAAAGGCTGTATCGCAGATATGGAACGTCTCCCCATTCCTCCCTACCTGACATTAACCTGTGATCCCACATACGGGGTACATATCTATACCGTCCAGGGCTTTATCCAGGGCGCCTATGCCTGCAGCCTTCACATTCAGGAGACCGGCATCGGGCAGTCCTTCTGCTCCTTTATCCGCTTCCTTCCCGATAGCAGATATGTTTATCCTTTAGAGCGGACCTTATCTGTACTGGACGAGCTGATCGAAACCATATAAAAAGGTGCCGCAAAATCATGAAATTCATGATAAAGCGGCACTTTTTTCTACCATAAATTACGAGGGAAAATTACAAAAAAGAGTACATTTTTGAGATGTCCTCATCCCCTTTATGCAATTAATTGGGCCGCATCAGCATTTGCACTGAAACGTGGCGCACTCTGTCTCGCCCCTGGTGCTGGCGGCTGCTCCTGCGATGTCAATCTTGCCGGCTGTACATTTGCAGTGATCGTTATAGGTACAGTGGCAGGCTTTGCAGTCCACGCAGGTCTCCTGGCTGGGGGTTCCCATGGAGCTTTTCGCGCTGTCCGCCTTCCTCTCCTGGAAGCTCTCGCAGCAGGTCTCCTGACATTTTCTGGCTTCCTCGCCGCCCACCTGGATATCTCCCTTGCTGCAGTACATGGCGTTGTTGTAAACACAATTCTGTACAGAACATACTAAAGATGGCATATACATAATCTCCTTTCTGGTCCGTTTTTGGAACAGGATTAGTATATGCCATCTTTCCTATTTTATACTTCTATTTTTATTTTTACTCCTGCACTTCCACTTTTCTGGAAATTCTGGATTCAATTTCCTCTTTTATGGAGTTGATAAACACATGAAGGTCTTTCTGTCCCTCATCTCCCAGGAAACGGCTTCTGACAGACACCAGACCCTCTTCCTCTTCTTTTGCGCCCACAATCAGCATGTAGGGAATCTTCTGGAGTCTGGCCTCCCGGATCTTATAGCCGATCTTTTCCGCCTTGGTGTCGATCTCAGCCCGGATCCCCGCCTCGTTAAGAGCTGCCAGTACTTTTTCTCCATAGTCCATATACTTCTCAGAGATAGGCAGCACTTTTACCTGGACAGGGGCCAGCCAGGTGGGGAAGGCGCCTGCGTAGTGCTCGATCAGAATACCGATGAACCGCTCGATGGAACCGAAGGCCACCCGGTGGATCATAATGGGACGGTGTTTTTCACCGTCTGCTCCGATATACTCGCAGTTAAACCGCAGAGGCAGCTGGAAGTCCAGCTGAATGGTGCCGCACTGCCAGGTTCTTCCGATGGAATCCTCCAGATGGAAGTCAATCTTGGGTCCGTAGAAAGCGCCGTCTCCCTCGTTTACCACGTAGTCCAGTCCCAGGTCATCCAGCGCTCCCCGCAGGGCGTCCGTCGCCATCTCCCAGTCCTCGTCGCTTCCCATGGAATCCTCCGGACGGGTGGACAGCTCCACATGATATTTAAAGCCAAAGAGCTGATATACCTCGTCGATCAGCTTTGCCACACCCTTGATTTCGTCTCTGATCTGCTCCGGCATCATAAAGATGTGGGCATCATCTTGGGTAAAGCAACGCACCCGCATCAGGCCGTGGAGCTGTCCGGATTTCTCATGACGGTGAACCAGTCCCAATTCTCCCATGCGCAGGGGCAGATCCCGGTAGGAGCGGGGCTCGGACTGATAAACCAGAATACCGCCCGGGCAGTTCATGGGCTTGATGGCAAAATCCTGTTCGTCAATCACGGTGGTGTACATATTTTCTTTATAGTGGTCCCAGTGGCCGGAGGTCTCCCACAGATGGCGGCTCAGCATGATAGGAGTGGAAATCTCCACGTAGCCTGCCTTTCTGTGAATCTCTCTCCAGTAATCCAGCAGAGTGTTTTTCAGAACCATTCCCTTGGGAAGGAAGAAGGGGAAACCGGGTCCCTCTTCCCGCATCATAAACAGTCCCAGTTCTCTTCCCAGCTTTCTGTGGTCCCGTTTCTTCGCTTCCTCCATCCGGGTAATGTAAGCCTCCAGATCCGCCTTTTTGGTGAAGGCGGTTCCGTAGATTCTGGTCAGCATCTTGTTCTTCTCGCTGCCTCTCCAGTAGGCTCCCGCTAGGCTGGTCAGCTTAAAGGCTTTCACCGGCTTGGTGCTCATCAGATGGGGGCCGGCGCACAGATCCACAAACTCCCCCTGCTGGTAAAAGCTGATTTCCGAATCCTCCGGAAGATCCTCTATCAGTTCCACTTTGTAGGGCTCATCCTTTTCCTTAAAGTAGGCAATGGCATCCTCCCGGGATTTGGTAAACCGGGTGATGGGCAGCGCCTCCTTTACAATCTTTTTCATCTCTGCCTCGATCTTCTCCAGATCCTCAGCCACAATAGGGCGGGGGCTGTCAATATCATAATAAAAGCCGTCCGCAATGGAGGGACCGATAGCCAGTTTTACGTCCGGCCAGATCCGTTTGATGGCCTGGGCCATAATATGGGAAGCCGTATGGCGGAAAGCCCCTGCGCCTCCCTCGCTGTCAAAGGTCAGAATATTCAGCTGGCAGTCCTGCTCCACCGGTGTACGCAGATCTGCCACTTCTCCGTTCAGCTCGCCGGCACAGGCAGCTCTTGCCAGTCCCTCGCTGATGTCCTGGGCAATTTCCAATACCGTCATGGCATGGTCATATTCCTTTTTTGATCCGTCTTTCAGTGTGATAATCATTGATTACTCTCCTTTCTTTCCTCACAGGTTCCAAACCGGGCTGCCGCTTTCTGGGCCAGCAGGCGGGTATGTTTTTTCAGAAGAGCCGCGCCGCTGCAGGCCGCGCCGGCTGCCATGGCCAGCACTGCGGCTGCCGCCGCTCTCTCTGTTTTTGTCAGTTTTCGCATACTATCACCCCTTGATTTCCATGAAGTTTCCTGTGAAATTAAAAACCCTTCCCGCATATAGCGGGAAGGGACGTATGAACGCGGTTCCACCCTTCTTGCCGGGATCTGCCGCAGGGCAGCCGGCCACTTTAGGGGACTGTAACGGAGTCACCGGGCCTGATTGGGGCCGCTCAGAGGTGGTCTTCAGATGTTTCCCCATAAGGAACTTCCAGCCTTCTGTTCCTCTCTCTGTATGCTTTCACATCCTACTCTTCTCTTCCATGCTTTTTTTCTTCAGTTTTCGCAAACTGCTTTGCTTCCTCCATAATATATCCAACTCTGTAAAAAAGTCAACTACTTTTTGCAGCTCGGCTTTGATTCTCCTCCAAAGTAAATCCGCCGCGCCCCGATCTGTTCCAGCAGCGGTTCGCTGTGGGACACCACCAGCAGCCCGATCTGCCTGCGTTTTACCTCCTCCAGCAGAAACGTCCAGATCTGGCTCTGGGTAATGGGATCCAGCATGGTGCTGATCTCATCCGCAATCAGAAAACGGGTTCCCTCCCCCAGGGCTCTGGCAATGCAGAAGCGCTGCAGTTCCCCTCCTGAAAGCTCCTGGGGATACCGGGTTTTCCAGTCTTCCTCAATCCCCAGAGCCCGGATAATCCGGTCCGGTACGTTTCTGCCGTCCGCCAGGGTATCTCCCAGTTTCAGTCGGGGATTTACCGCCCGCTCCGGATGCTGCCAGACCATCTGCACCGGGCAGTATCCTTTTTCAGGGAGCGGCTTGCCGTCCAGAAGCACCTCCCCCTCCTGGGGCTTTACATAACCTGCCAGCACTTTGCAGAGAGTGGTTTTTCCGAACCCGCTGGGGCCCATAAGCGCTGCTTTTTCCGTATTGTCCAGGCAGAGATTCACCTGCCTGAAAACAGCCTGCCCCTGTTTGTCATAAGAAAACGTCAGATTTTTCCCTTCCAGCTTCATGTTCTGTCCCCCATCCTGATTTCATGCACATGTTCCTCCGGGGACCGGCCATGGGTATGATGATAATTGCCGTCCCCGTGATGATGGTGAATATGAACTTCCTCGCCCTGGCATTTGACGCAGCGGACCGTTCCGCACCCCACCCGTTTCAGAGGGATCTCCCCGGCGCATTCCCGGGAATACCACTGGCAACGGGGCCCGAAGGGACATCCCGCGGGCATATCCTTTACATAAGGCTGCGTCCCCTCCAGCGGTATAAATCCATTTTGCGGCATAGCCCGCCACAGCGCCCGGGTGTAGGGGTGACGCAGCGTTTCTTCTGACCGGAAATCCTCCACCGGAGCCTCCTCTACTGTGGTGCCTGCGTAAAATACGGCAATCCGGTCCGCCACTTCCAGCGCCAGTTCGATATCATGGGTAATCAGAAGAACTCCCTTTCCCGTATCGGCAAACTCCCGGAAATCCGCCATGGACTGCTTCGCCAGCTCCAGATCCATTCCCGGCGTGGGTTCATCCGCGATAATCAGGTCCGGATCCCCCATCAGTGCGGAGGTAAGCAGCACCCGGCGGGTCATGCCCCCGGAGCACTCAAAGGGATACTTTCCGTCCGTCTCCGGTCCAAGCCCGTAGCGCCGGAACAGTTCCCGCTGCTTTTTGGCCCGCCCTTCGCCCCGTCCTCCTCTTACCTGTCTTCCCACTTTCATCAGAGGATCCAGGTAAGTCGTACTCTGGGGCACGAAGGCAATGTTTTTCCCCCGCAGCCTTGCAATCCTGTCCTTATCCAGCGGCTCGCCGTTAAAGTAAATCTCTCCGGAGCAGACGGCGTTGTAGGGCAGCAGATCCAGAATCGCATGGGCCAGCAGGCTTTTTCCCGATCCGCTGGAACCCACCACCGCCACAATCTCTCCCTCATGGACAGAGACGGACAGCCTGGAAATCACCGGCAGGTCAATCTGCCGGTGGCTTCTGCCATTTTCGTACTGCCGGAAGGATACGGACAGATTATTGATTTGCAGTATATGATGTTTATGATCGCAGCTCATAGCGCCTCCTGTCTGTATAAATCGTTATTCATGGACGCTGCCGGGGTCCAGAATTTTCCGCAGGGATGTGCCTCCCAGATCAAACAGTACTACTGTCAGCACCAGCATCAGCCCCGGAAACAGAGCCAGCCACCATTTTCCCGTAATCAGATATTTCATGCTCTCCGACAGTATTACGCCGATGGCCGGCTGTTCGGATGAAAGGCCGAATCCCAGAAACGTAATGCTGGACTCATGAAGAATGGCGTGAGGAAACATGAGCACCAGCCCCACCAGAAACTGGGGCAGCAGATGAGGCAGCATATGCTTCCTGGCAATCTCAAAATTCCCATGGCCCAGTTTCCGGGCAATCTGAATATATTCGCTCTCCTTCAGCTGCAGCACTTCCCCCCGTATCAGCCTGGCAAGAGAAGTCCAGTGGGTGAGGGCCACGCCGATCACCACGCCCTTCAGCCCTTTTCCTGCCGCGTAGGAAATCAGTACCAGCAGCAGAATGTGGGGAATCCCCATCACCATATCAATGAAAAAGCTGATCACAGAATCCGTTTTCTTCCCGAGAGTCGCGGCCGCCACGCCCAGCACCAGCGCCATCGCCGCGCTCACTCCCGCCGCGCACACACCGATGAGAATACTCATGGAAAGGCCTGTCAGAGTGCGGTAGAACATATTTCTTCCCAGCCAGTCCGTGCCGAACGGATACTTAAGGCAGGGAGCCAGATCTTTTCTGGAAAAATCCGTCACCATGGCCGCGTCTCTGCAGAGAACGCCCGCCGCAGCCACTCCCGCCAGAAAAATCACGGCGATAATCAGAAGGAATCTGGCACGCTGGCGCATATTTTTTCCTTTTCCCGCTGTTTTCATGCGCCCTTCCCTCCTCTGCGAATTCTGGGATCAACCGTGCCGTAGAGCAGGTTGGCGATAAAATTTCCTAAAAATACAATCGCCGCCGTAATCAGCGTGATTCCCATCAGAAGCGGCACATCGCTTCCCGTGCCGGCCGCCACCGCGGCCTGCCCCAGCCCCGGATAGGAAAAAACCTGTTCCACCAGAACGGAGCCGCCGATAATCTCGCTGATAGAGGCGAACTGCAGGGTCATGGCCGGAAGCAGCACATTCCGGATTCCATGGTGCCATACAATGCTTTTAAGGCTCTCTCCTCTGGCCCGGGAAAACAGCACGTAGTCGCTCTCCATCACATCGATCATTTTCTCCCGGGTATGGAGAGCAATGTTGGAAACACCGGTGATACTCAGCGTCAGGGCCGGCAAAATGGCATGACGGACCCGATCCAGAAACGTAACGCCTGAGGTCTCCACACCGATAGGCACGCTCAGGCCGATAGGCAGAATTTTCAGCCAGACGCCGAAGACGATCAGCAGAAGGAGAGCCAGCCAGAAAGCCGGCGTGCTGGCAATCAGCAGCGAATACCCCTTGATGATTTTATCCGGCAGCCTTCCTCTGCATACCCCCGCGATCATTCCCAGGACAAAACCCAGCACCCCGGAGATCACCCAGGCCATTCCCATAAGAAACAGAGAATTGGCCAGTTTAACGCCGATCACTTCTGTGACAGGCTGGCGGTAAAGAAGAGACGTACCCATGTCGCCCCGGATGGCGTCCCGGGCCCAGTTCAGGTACCGCTCTGCCGGAGGGGTGTCCACGCCCCAGTAGGACCGCAGTTTTTCCTGCTGCTCTTCGCTCATGGTCCCCAGCGCCGCCTGCCCCACATTGGCCTGAAGCGGGTCAATGGGGGAGGCCGCCACCAGGGCAAAGGTGGCAATGCTTACCGCCGCCAGCAGAAGTCCCATTCGGATTAAATTTTTCAGTATAAATATGAGATGTGTTCTGCCCAAATTTCCTTACTCCCATTCCCATTGGTCTATATTATTTACGATGGACCAGCCGTGTCCGTGGGGATGCAGCTTCTGCTCCGCAATCTTCAGCCCGTCCCGCACAAAATAAAGGTGATCCACATTGCACAGCCAGATCCAGGGGATATCCCCCTCCTGGGTAATGCCTGTGGTGCCGTCCCACTGGGCCAGCTTCCACAGGTCATAGGATTCCTCCAGATTGGAACAGGCCAGCGCCTGGTCCATGTAGGAATCCACGGTCTCATTGCTGTAGGGAGAATACTGAGCCAGGCCTGTGTCCTCCATGGTATGATAAATATTGTACATCTCCATGGGAGTATGAGCTCCCCATCCCCACATCAGCGGTTCGGACTGGGCTCTGTCATAGGCCGTATCCCATCCTACACCCTCTGTCGTCACCTCAATGCCCAGCTCTCTGAGCTGATTGGCGGTATCCTCCGCCAGAGCCTGCCGCACCGAATCCCCGTTGGAAAACAGCAGGGTCAGCTGCGCTTTTACGCCGTCTTTTTCCCGGATACCGTCCTTTCCTTCCGTCCAGCCGGCCTCATCCATCAGAGCCTTTGCCGCATCCAGGTCGTATTCTGTCACAGCCTCCTCATTATACCAGGGCATTTTGTCACAGATACTGTAGGCCACGGTGCCGTAGCCATTGAGCACGTTATCAATCATTTCCTGCCTGTCAATCGCCAGGTTGATGGCCCGCCGTACTCTCACGTCACAGGTCAGGACATTTCCGTAGGTAATGCCGTCCTTTTCCACCGGCTCCACAGCCGGCAGGTTAAAGCCCCGGTTGTCCACTGTCTCCACCCTGAAAAGGCTGTAGCCCGCAACCGGCACATCACTGTAGGAAGCAGCCGTGTGGGCCACATCCGCCTGACCGGCCATGGCTGCAGCCAGAGCCGCGTCCTCCTCCATAAAAAGCACCGTCAGCTTCTTTATTTTGGGCTCTTCCCCGTAATAATCCGGATTAGCCTCAAAAATCACCTGCTGGCCCCGGTCCCACTGCACCATCTTATACCGGCCGGACCCGATGGGATTCTGCCCGTAGTTCTCATCATAGGCGTGTTCCGGCACAATCCCCACCACAGCCATGGTATAGGGCCATATGGAATAAGGCTCATTCATATGAAATTCCACCGTGGTATCATCCACTGCCACCGCTTCCTTCAGCATGGTGAAATCATTCACGGAGCTGGCGTCCCGGCAGGTATTGTAGGTAAAGGCCACATCTTCAGCGGTAAGAGGCTCCCCGTCCGTAAATATTACATCATCCCGGATCTTTACGGTCCAGGTCAGTCCTTCCTTGCTGCAGCTGTATTCCACCGCCAGATCATTCTCAATTTCCAGTTCTGTATTGGTCCGCACCAGGGTGCTCTGTATCAGGGGTTCGTGCACATGTTCTCCCGCCCCCCAGCCATAGGCCGGGTCAAAGCCTGCCTCCGGCTCCGATGTGGGAGGCATGGTCACCACCACGTCCGTGGAAGAAATTTCCGTATTCTCCGCCGCCAGAGCCGCTCCCCCGGCAAACAGGGCAGAAAGGCCCGCGGCAAACGCCAGCAGCAAAGCAGTCCCTTTTTTTCTC